>JAIOQJ010000327.1 GCA_021413475.1 Planctomycetota bacterium
ATTCGGTTTGTGACGTCACAATGTCCCGGACGATGCTCCGGACCAACGGCAACATTTGCCGTGCGGTCGAGAGGTCCAGGTTTACTTCCTTCCGCTTCGACTTGGCGGAGGAACCGAATGCTCGCTTGGGTGAATGGCTCATCTTTCCTCCCCCCATTGGTTATATCGGTTCATTTATTCTTCCCTCACCTCTATCTTACGGGACGAATCAAGCTTTGTCCGTCATCCACGAGCCTCCTTCGCTCATTCCATGAACGAATGATATATGACACCTTGCATGGGTTCGCGTCAACAGATCCTTTTTCTACGTCAACTCGAACCGGAGAGTTCAATCAGTCCTTCCAACGCACAAAGGCTTCCAACGCGTAGAATTCTGGCAGGCCAAGTTGGTCGTAAACCTTTGCCGTGCCAAGATTTCTTTCTTCTGACCGTTGCCAGAACTCACGAGGGTCGCTGCCGCCGGGGAACATGGCCCGATCCTTCTGGGACTGGTGCCGGAAGATCGCCTGTTTTTTCCGTTCGATCATCTCGGGGTTAATCGGGACCGCCATCTCGATTTCGTGAGGTTCCCATTCTTCCCAAGCACCCCGGTACAACCATACTTCAAAATTCTGCCCGCGGGTGCGAACTTGTCGCACGGCAGCATAAATTGCCTCGGCACAAGTCCGATGCGTGCCGTGTGGGTCGGAAAGTTCTCCCGCGACGTATATCTGGGATGGCCGTAATTTCTCGAACAAGCCGGCAATATCCGTGATGTCCGTCGGGTGAATCGGGTTCTTGGCGATTGTCCCCGTCCGGTAGAATCGCAAATTCATGAAAACGAGCTGATCGGGCGGGATGCCGCAGGCTAAGGCCGCCGCTCGGGCTTCTGTCTCGCGAATGAGCGATTTGATCTTGAGGACATCGTCGGAATCCGGTTGGCCGGGCTTCTTACTTTTGAGGAAATCCTGAACACGGTGTTTGACGTTTTCCGTGTGCTCGCGGTCAATCTCGAAAATACGGTTGAAAGCATCGACGAAATCGGTGAACCGCCAGGCATCGTGATCGAACACGGCGATGTTGCCACTCGTCATGTACGCCACGTAAACCTTGTGTCCCTGCTCGACGAGGCGAATCAGCGTGCCGCCCATGCTGATGACGTCGTCGTCCGGATGGGGGCTGAATACGAGGATCGTTTCCTTCTTGGTACCAGCCGGATAAGGCTGGATCGTTGCCGACCGATCGAGGAATATCCGTTCACCTAAGGCCTCGGCAGGACCATGCTCCCGAAGTAGGTCGTACAGGTGATGCTCGCGGAAATCCTCTTCAGAGAGCTTCAGGAGCGCTTTGCCCACCTTCAGGCTCAACCAGATGACTGCCTGGCGGATCCGTTCGGGCGTCCACTGGACGACGCCAACCTCCCAGGGACGCCGAAATAAGGTGAGTTCGCCTGCGGCGGCCTGATCGAGCAAAAAAGTCGTATCGCGGTGCGCTTGTAGGAAGCTCGCCGTCACCGAATCGTTCGCTTCGTGCTCCAGCGTCTTTTGGACGATCGTGGCTTTGTGTTCGCCAAAAGCCATGATGATGACTTTGCGGGCTTCAAGGATGGTGCCGACGCCCATCGTCATGGCCCGATGGGGGACGTTCTCTTCCCCGAAGAAACCGGCCGAGGCATCCCGGCGAGTAACGGAATCAAGCGTCACCAGCCGTGTTCGGCTCGTTCGCGTCGAACCTGGCTCATTAAAGCCAATGTGCCCGGTCCGACCGATGCCCAGAACCTGGAGATCGATGCCGCCTGCCTGGCGGATCTCCATCTCATATTTCGCGCAATAAGCGTCGACATCCTCGATCTTGATCGATCCATCGGGGATATGGATGTTCTCGGGTCGAATATTGACATGGTTGAAGAACGTTTCGAACATCCAACGGCGGTACGAATGGGAATCGTCGCCGGCCATCGGGAAGTATTCATCGAGATTGAAAGTCACGACGCGTGACAAGTCCAGCCCTTCCTCGCGATGCAGGCGGATCAATTCACGATAGAGCCCAACGGGCGTCGAACCGGTAGCCAGGCCGAGAACCGTCGCGCGTCCCGCCGAGTTATGCTCGCGAACCAATCGTTCGACGATTAAAGCCGCATGATGTGCGGCATTGGCGCTGGTGTCGAAAACCAGTGTGGGAATTCGTGTGTTGGGAATGTAATGCGACATCGTCGGCCTCGACCATCCGCCAGAATTATTTTGCCCGATACGCTGTTGTATGGGGAAACCTAAAATTTGTTTAGCCGCTCCTCGTAGGGTTTCCGAAGAGGAGCGCGAGCGACGTGCGCTCAATTGAATTCACCCCCGAACCCCATACATTTCCGGCATCCCACCCACAATCCCCGTTTCGGGAGCCGGCCGATGCGTTTCCCCCTCGCTTGCTTTCTACTCGCTTTCCTCCCCGTGACCCTTCGGGCCCAGGGAATCGAGGCGATCAAGGCGGACTACACAAAGTTTGAGTATCGCATTCCGATGCGAGACGGCAAGAAGCTCTTCACGGCCGTGTACGTGCCGAAGGACGAGTCGAAGAAATATCCGATTCTGCTGAACCGGACGCCGTACTCGGTCAAACCTTACGGAGTCGATCACTACAAGACCGACCTCGGGCCATCACCCCTGTTCGGCAAGGCCGGCTACATCTTCGTCTACCAGGACGTGCGCGGCCGCTGGATGTCGGAAGGTGAATTTGTCAACGTACGGCCGCATATCGCCGACAAGAAGGCCACCGACGTCGACGAGAGCAGCGACACGTTCGATACGATTGACTGGCTCCTCAAGAACGTGCCGAACCACAACGGCAAAGTTGGCCAGTGGGGCATCTCCTATCCCGGCTTTTACACCGTCTGCGGGATGATCGACGCCCACCCCGCCCTGAAGGCCGCTTCGCCGCAGGCACCCGTGACCGACTGGTTCATCGGCGACGACTTTCATCACAACGGGACTCTGTTCCTGCCCCACTTCTTCAATTTCATGGTCCGCTTCGGCTATCCCCGCCCCGAACCGACCAAGAAAGATCTGCCGAGATTCGATCACGACTCGACAGACGGCTACGACTATTTTCTGAAGCTCGGCCCGGTCGCCAATGCCGACGCCAAGATCTTCAAGGGGAACATCGCCTTCTGGAACGACGTGATGAAACACCCGAATTACGACGAGTTCTGGCAAGCCCGCAACATCCGGGCCCACATTAAGAACATCAAGCCGGCGGTGCTGACCGTCGGCGGCTGGTTCGATGCGGAGAACCTCTTCGGTGCCATCGAAACGTTCAAGCACGCCGAGAAGAATCAGCCGGGTGCCGCCAATCATCTCATCATGGGACCGTGGTCGCACGGCTCGTGGTCGCGGGATGAAGGGAAGTCGCTCGGCAACCTGCAATTCAACGCCAAGACCGCCGTCTATTTTCGGGAGAAGATCGAGTTCCCCTTCTTCGAACAACATCTCAAGGAAAAAGGGGACGCGAATCTTTTGAAGGCCGTCGTATTCGAGACCGGCACCAACCGTTGGCGAAAATTCGACGCCTGGCCGCCCAAGGAAAGTCGTGAACAGGCTCTCTATTTCGATGGGGGCGGGAAACTCGCCTCGGCCGCTCGATCGGCCAGCGCGCAGGCCGAGTTCGACGAATACATCAGCGACCCGGCGAAGCCGGTGCCGAACATTGAGAAGATCGACATCGGCATGACCGGCGACTACATGACCGCCGACCAGCGTTTCGCCTCGCGCCGGCCCGATGTGCTCGTGTATCAAGGACCGGAATTGACCGAGGATCTGACGCTCGCCGGCCCGATCGAGGTTGAACTCTACGTCACGACCACCGGGACCGATGCCGACTTCATCGTGAAATTGATCGACGTTTTCCCGGCGGATTACCCCGATCCCAATCCCAACCCAACCGGCCTGAAAATGGGCGGCTACCAGATGTTGGTGCGCGGCGAACCTTTTCGGGGGAAGTACCGCAATAGTTTCGAAAAACCCGAGGCGTTCAAGCCCGGCGAAACGGCCCGCATCAAGTTCACCATGCCCGACGCCTGCCACACGTTCCGGCCGGGGCACAAGATTATGGTGCAAGTGCAGAGTACCTGGTTCCCCATCGTCGATCGCAATCCGCAGAAGTTCCTCGACATCTACAAGGCCGAGGACAAGGATTTCCAGAAGGCGACGCATCGGGTGATGCGTTCGTCGGAGGCACCGTCGAAAGTGACGATCCGGGTATTGCCGTAGCCGCTTGCGGCGGAGCGCTATCAATAAAGCGCTCCGCCGCAAGCGGCTCAACTTGGAGACGAAGAATCATGGGCATGGAACGACACATCGCATTTTCGGGCGACGCCCCTTCCTGGGAAACGATCCAAAAACACGCGGCCGCGCTCGGCGTACCCATCGCCTTGAAAATGATCGACGGCCTGCCGGCCTTTCCGGATGAATTGCCCGACGCGGGCTGGCGCGAACTCCGCTTTAGCTCGGCTGCGGGGATGATGTCGTTGCGTTTGCAACCCGGCCAGATGAGCGTCGTCGTCTGGGGCAACGCGGACGAGAGCCTTCGCAGTGACTGGGAAACGGTCGCGAAGGCGTGTGCCCAGGCGGCGGGCGGTTCGGTGTCGCCCGATGCGGGGGCTTCGTGCGGTAAGTGACCGCCCCCGTTTCGTTTAGCCGCTCCTCGGAAACAAGGGGTCGGGTGTCTTTTAAAAAGACACCCGACCCCTTTTTTTTCAGTCCACGGTCGCCAGAAAAAAACGTCACCGGTCTTGCCATCCGCGAGATAGTCGGTTAGCTTAGACTTCATGACCAATTTGTTCAGACTTACTAACAATGTTAGCCTCGACTTACACAACCTGAGAGACTTGCCATGACGGTGAAAACCACACGCCGGTCCGGGTTCACCCTGATCGAACTTCTGGTGGTGATTGCGATCATCGCCATCCTGGTCGGCCTGCTGTTGCCTGCCGTCCAGAAAGTGCGGGAGGCTGCCGCACGGCTCCAGAGCCTGAACAACCTGAAGCAGATCGGGCTGGCCATGCAAAGCCACCATGAAGCGCTGCAACAGTTTCCCGCCGGCTATCAAGTGAACTTCGACGGCCAGACCGGGCCGAGCTTCGTGGACGCCGCCCCCGGATGGGGTTGGGGGACGCAACTGCTACCGTACCTGGAGCAGGATAACCTCTACAAGCAACTCCACCTCGACCTCCCGTGCTGGCACCCGACCAACGCGGCCGCGGTCAAGACCAGGCTGAAGGTGTTCATCAACCCGGCAGCCCCGAATGCCGGGCCAACCATGAAGGTCAAGGACACCGGCGGGGCGGTGCTGGCCGAGTTCGGTATCTCGCACTACGTCGCCAACAACGGTCAGGACGAGTGCTGGGCCTATGACATCCGGGACCAGTCGAGCATTCCCGGCACCGGTCCATTCTTTCGCAATTCCAAGACCACCACGGTGTCGGTCACGGACGGGCTGTCGAACACCGTTTTCGTCGGCGAACACACCACGGTAAGCAACAAGACATGGGTCGGCGTTGTGCCGGAGGCCGAGGTTTGCCCGAACGACCCGGCCATGTACCCGCACACCGCGTGCGACGCCGCGGCGACCCTGGTGCTGTGCCACAGCGGTCCGGCCGCCGGCGAACCCGGCGTCGTCCACCCGCCCAGTTTCCCGACCTGCCATGTCTGCCAGATGTACGCCCCGTGGAAGGGCGGGAACGTCCTGTTCGGCGATGGAAGCGTGCGGTTCGTGCCAACCAGCATCAATCTGAACACGTGGGCGGCCATGTCCAGCATGAGCATGGGGGACATTCCCGGTGATTAATAACCGCGAAGACGATGACGCTCCCGACCGCCGCCGGCTGTACCGGATGCTCGGGCTGGCCGGGCTTCTCGCCGTGCCACTCGTGATTATCTGGTGGCCGGGCTGCCGCCAGTACCCTCCGGTTTCGAGCCGGGAGTCGCTGTCCTTGATGAAACTTCTGTACGCGGCGTGCAACACCCGCGACGAGAAGCGGCTAGCCAATGTCGAGAATGGGGTCGAGAACCTGACCCGCGAGGGCAAAATGACCCCGGAAGAGCGGGCCGGGTTCGAACGTATAATCAAGATGGCGCGGGCCGGCAAATGGGAGGATGCCGAGAAGGCGGCGTTCAAATTCGCCCAGGATCAGGTCGGGCAGGGCAAGGGCAAGTGAAATTAAAAGGGGTCGAGTCTTTTAGAAAGACTCCCGACCCTCCCGACCCCTTTTTCCGCCCACATTCGGCGAGCCGGGCTGCGTAAGCACCCGGAGGAGTCCTCAAACGCAAGACTCCCGAGAGAACGACGGTTTGCCGAACCAAGAAAACAAATGCGTCAGGAACTTTATGACCCCTTTGACTTCGGACCTCCAACAAAGGTTCCTGCCACTTTTGCCCAATCGCGCCGAACGCTCGGCTATGTCTTGCGGGCGTTGTGTTCTTATTTGAATTTGAGACGCCATCGCCCCTCCTGCTTATGCATCGTAAGTTGATCCTCGCGACCAGATTTCTTGTTTCGGACCGACAAAGTCGCCTGATCTCCCTGTTCTTCAGCTTTCGTTAATTCTTCATACCATTCGTCTTTGAATTGCGTGACGAGAGGCGTTTTCATGGCCGGTGGCACGAAAGGTGGTTCGGATGTCATCGCTGCCACGAACAGCGTTTTCCCCTTCATTCCCTTGAATCGTGGATCGTGATCAATTTCGTATTTTTCATTGATACTCGCTTGGGCCTTGTCCTCGAGAATATCGTAGAAAGAACCCCAATCGTTAGTTTCAACCGCCTTGACCAGTCGTTCGTACGTCTCCTTTGAGCTTTCGCCGGCAACTTGTTTCTTCTCGGAGCCGCAACCGGTGCCGAACACGAAGCAGAACGAGGCACCGAGTACCGCGAGCAGCACCCTGTTGAGAATGGTGGGACGGGCGACTGCGGAAGGGCTATTCATTGTGTTCTCCTATTGATTGAAGGGTGTTCCACACGAAATCGATGTAAGGGCAACGCGGGGAAATTGTGGCCTAACTAGGTGCAGCGCCTGGGGCGGCGTTTCTGAACTCGGGTGATGCATCATGGCAACCTCCCGTCAGCGGATGGTGATTGTTTTACTGCCGAACAACAAGCTCACCGGCCCGGCCGAGGTCGAGCCGGTTCTTGGTCCGCACCAAAACCGCTCCCATCACCATCACGAGCATGCTGCCTAACCAAATGTAAGCACCGACGAGTATACGATCGCGCCGCATGTCCCGTTCGATCAAATAAAGAAAAAGACCACCAAGAACCAGAGCCGTCATTCCCGCGACAATTGCACACGAGTATCTCCTTCGCCTTAGCTGGATGCATCCGAAGAATAAAATCGGGTTGGCAAGCCACGCGGTGCTGAACAGCAAGTGCAATAGGGTCATCGATCTTGGATTTTCGACCGAGGACAATGCGCCAAGAACCAACGCCAGGAATCCGAGGAAAAAAGCAGTAAAGCCCGGCTTAACTCCCTTGATCATGGCATCCGGTGAGGAATAACCAAAGTCAATGGCTGGAGTGGCGCAAGCAATCAGAAAAATGATCGCGGTAAGCAAAACCACCCTGTTTTCTGGCAGTCTGGGAAAACGCATTGCTTGCTCTCAATTGGAAATAGAACGTTTTTGATAACACCTGAGCGCACCCGTCTTATGACGACCGTCGCCGGACCCAGCTCACCTGCCCGGCGGGCACGAAAGCCTTGAATTCACGAAAAGCCGTCATGACCGCCGAGTCAGGTGCAGATCCGGGTTCGCCGGCCATCCACATCAGCCAAATCAAACCGAAAAATTAGACCCGAAGTTCTGCAACCACAACAACCCGACTGCGAAGGCCAGGGCGATGAAGATAATCGGCACGAAGACGGCATTCGCCCAGGCGAATTTATGGGAGCGTACCTGCCCGGCGATAAACAGGATGATACCGATCACATACAGGCCGACCATGAACATCCCCGTAGGGCCGGCTACCACGCGGCCGGCCTTCACAGGAGCGGAAGCTAGCGGGACCACCACACAGGAAATGAGCACCGCAGCGTAGTACCAATTCATCCCCCGACCGCTGATAGGGGCTAAGGCATCCGGTCGAACATGCCGCCGAATGGTACCGATCACCCAGCGAAGCAAAAGCACCGCAGTGAGCGAAGACCACACCACTACCAACGGTAGGATGAACAGCATCGAGCCGACTCTTTCCTTACGCCGAACAATCATTCGGCAGAATTCATTCCATCTATTTCCGCATTTGAGCAGGCCTGCGCGTCCTCGAATGCTGCCGGCTGGGCTGCGCGTCAAAGATGTCGATTTCGCCAGACTGCACGAACAAGTGATCAAAGTTTCCGACAGGATGTCCCAAAATGTCCACGCCGTTAAAAAAATTCGGTTCCAAAGGGTTTACTCGGTTCGCCTTGCCGTGTGGCTCCACCGGCAGATCAAGCACAGAAGAACGCCCGCAACGATCCACCGTGTCGCCCCATTTCAAAGACAATCGTCGCGTTGATGATGATGAAGACCATGAAGCCACGTATTGCCAGATTGACCCAGCGCGGCCGCCGCGATTAAAAAAAGGGCGAGTGTATACTCGCCAGGCATTCTGAAAAAAGTCTGTGGAAAGCTCCTGACGCGTTTTTATCTCCTCGATTTCATTTCCCGCGGATTCACTATTTTTCCAAATTCTACATCTTTTGCGCAAGATTTGCCTCACGCCGTGTTCACCTAACGTAGGAGTGCGTGCAAATTAAACGATCATGAGAAGGAAAGTCCACCGATGAAATTCACCATTCTGCTTGCGATGACAGCATTCGGGCTAACCGGGTCCGTCGCTTCGGCCAATCAGGAAGCCGCCTTGGTGCGGCATTGGTATCAGCAGTACCTGCATCGGGACGCGGAACCGTGCGGGCTCAATTCGTGGGTGTCCGTAATGCGTTGCAAAGGACCAGTTGCGGTCCAGGTGGGAATACTGGGGAGCGAAGAATATTACCTCGCGCACGGTTGCTCACCGGAGGGCTTCGTGGCTGGCCTGTATGCCGATATTTTGGGCCGAACGGCTTGTCCGTCCGAAATCTATGGGTGGGTATGCCAACTCGGTCGCTGCGGTTGCCACGCAACGCTGGCACAAAACTTCCTTTGTGCCGCCCAAGCCGAGTTGGCCCAGCGGGCCATGACAGCCCCGCCGATCGACTACCCGCCGACTCCGGCGTTTCCGCCACAAACCTACAACGGCGGATATCGACCGAGCGTCTACCAATCGCCATCTGCTTACCGGGCTTTCCGGTAGGTTCCGGAAAAGAGGAAGGGCAGGGGACTAGCACGTTTTTCTGAACAGTGTCGACCTAGACGTGCCTGTCCCATTTCATCGCCCGATTCCACCACCAACTCAAACACACAAGTACTCCCACGCTAATCCACCGCGTCGCCCCATTTTCAAAGATAATCGTCGCGTTGATGATGATGAAGACCATGAACCCGTGCAGGGCCAGATTGACCCAGCGTGGCCGCCATAGATACGAGCCCGGCGATAGTCCCAGCCAAATCAGCTCCGCCGTCCAAACGAGCGTGAAAAAATACGAGACGAAGATTCCCGGGCCGAAACCGCTGGTTTCTTCGACATGTTGGAACGCTTTCGCATGCGACCAGTAGTGTGCATCCTGAAAGGCCACGGCGACATGGACGAGATACGCGATTCCCGCGAGAATCCACAATGTGCGAGCGTTTGCCGGGCTACGTGGATATGTGAACGCCGCCGTCGCCCAGAAGACGAGCGACCAGCGGGCCGTGTTCCGAACGCGATCATCGCCCGGTGGAACGAAGACGACGATCACGATGAGGCCCACCAACCAGAGCGTGATTGCGGCCGTGCGGAATAGGCGAACCCGGTTCGGATTCATATCGTTGCGATAGCGTGACAATGAACGATGTGGAGCCCGTTGCCCCACCCCCTCTCTTGTTCTATCCGTCGCGTCAGCCGAGTCAGACCCATCATGTCAAAACGTCGAACTCGAATCGTGGCCACGCTCGGTCCCGCGACGGATACGCCCGCGATGTTGCGCGCGATCCTCGAAGCGGGCGTGGACGTGGTGCGCATCAATTTCTCGCACGGCACCGCCGAGGAACATCTGGCACGCATCGCTCGCTTGCGAGAGGCGAGCCGGGAATTGAAGATGCCAGTGGCCGTGCTGGGCGATCTACCCGGCCCAAAACTGCGCGTGCGAATGACGGGCGAACGCTTGTTGACCATCGGCCAGGAGCTCGTTTTCAGCCGCGGTGAGAAGGCACTGACCGAAGGCGACCTGGTCATCACCGAACCGGAAATTTTGGATGATCTCGCAGTCGGTCATCGCATTCTGCTCGACGATGGCCGTTTGCAGCTCGAAACCGCACGCATCACTCCAGAGCGAGTTTTCGCGCGCGTTACCGTCGGCGGCAAGCTGTTACCGAACAAAGGGGTGAATCTCCCCGATACGCCGTTGACTTTTCCCGCCATGACCGACCGCGACCGGCAGGCGATCGCCGTCGCGGCCCAGGGGAAGGTCGATTGGTTGGCCCTTTCCTTCGTGCGTAAGGCATCGGCGGCCGACGACATGCGAGCCGAGATGCGCAAGCACTTCTTCGATGCCCCGATCCTGGCGAAATTAGAACGGCCGGAAGCAGTCGAGCACGCCAAAGCGATCATCGCGGCATTCGACGGCATCATGGTGGCTCGCGGCGATCTCGGGGTCGAGATCCCTCTTGAGTGCGTGCCGACGGCCCAGAAAAAAATGATCGCCCTCGCTCTTCAAGCAGGCAAGCCAGTGATCACGGCAACGGACATGCTCGATTCGATGCGGCAGAATCCGCGGCCAACTCGGGCCGAGGCCGGCGACGTGGCCAACGCGATTTACGACGGAACCGACGCGGTCATGCTCTCGGGCGAGACGGCCGTGGGGCTCTATCCCGTCGAATCCGTGGCCTGCATGAACCGGATCGCGATCGAAGCCGAGTCCCATCTCCGCGAAGTCGATCGACCGATCGCTGGTCCGGTTGAGCACGTACGATCGATCGACGACCACATCACGCAGACCGTCGTGGAACTGGCGGCCAAGATCGGGGCCGACGCGATCATCACACCGACGACAACGGGCCGCACGGCTCGGCTCATTGCACGGCATCGACCACCGATTGCCATCATCGCCCCGGTTCCGTCCGAGACGATTTTGCGCCGAATGATGCTTGTATGGGGCGTACAGCCGGTCCTTCGCGAAGAGAGTAAGCAAGCAGGCGAGGATCGCGTCAGTGCGGCGCTGAAAGCTTCCTTCGATGCCGGTGCGGTGGTGGAAGGCCAACGGGTGATCTTGCTTTCCGGGAATCCCGTTCACGGCGGAGCGCATTTGCCGACGATTCGATTTGTGCGGGTGGGTGCGAGGGGCACGCCCGAGGAACCGTAAAAAGCCGCTTGCGGCTCTGTCGAACATTCCGGTGCTTCACGCGAATTGGTCTCTACCCGATTTTCATATCCTGTCGCTCGGCCGAATTGTGACGCTCCTTCCATGTCGCGATGCCGATTCCACGGCCAATTCCGTCAGAAGATCGCGCAAGTCACGCCGATCAATGGGGCTATATCCTTCTGCTCCCGCGTATCAGGATGGCACGCGCACGGGATGCAGTGATCCGACCGAACATTACGTTCGTGTCGAATCAAACGGCCTTGCCCAGCCGTGACTTTTCGCATCTTCGATCGGAGCATTCGGAACATGCCGAAGCGTCACCCCTTCTATCAAGCCCGCTTGAATGTTGAACGACTTGAGGAACGCGAAACCCCGTCGGCCGCCCCTTGGGCGATTGAATCATTCGATCAGCTTGTCGCCCCATCACTTCCCGCGGCTTGGACCCAGTGGAGCAGCGCGGGCAATACATTTTCAACCAGCACGGCGAAGGCGGCGAGCGGTCCGAACACGCTGGTAACCAACGCCGCGAGTACAGTCACCAGCCGCTTCTGGCGGAACGATGCCGTTGGGGCCGATTTCGGCGTACAGGCGAACGTCTTCACCGATAGCTTGATTCCCGTGCAGGTCTTCGCGCGCGGCCGGGATCTCGCCACCGCGACGCCTGACTATTACGCCGTCAGCATCACGCGAGGATTGCAGGTTGATCTGGTACGCGTGGTCGATGGGGTTAGCACCACTCTTGCGTCGCTCAAGAGCAACAGTTACGTCAGCGGCAAATGGGTGCAAGTCAGCCTGACCTTGCAAGGCGATCAACTCGCGGTACAGGTCTTCCGTGCCGACACGGCCCAATACTTGAATGCCTCGGGAAACTGGCAGGCACTGGAAGGAAACTCCCTTCAGGCGAAAGACGCCATGATCGCCGGTGGCGGACAGGTCGGCATCAATCGGCCCGCCCGTTATGCCGGCGCGATTTCCATCGATGATATTGCGATCCTCCCTCCGGGACGCGCCCCGGTGTCCGAGACATTCAATTCGCTCTCGAATGGCTCGATTCCCAATGGATGGTCGCGGTGGAGTACGGATAATGCTCTCGGTTTTGGTGCCACGTCGACCAAGGCAGTCGATGGACTGGGCCTGGCTTCGAATGGAACTTCGAGCAGAGGAAGTCGAGCCTGGATCGATGAGAGTTTTTCCGCCGATGTGCAGGCACTTTCTTCGATTTACGTTGATTCGCTGATACCCGCCCAGGTAATGATTCGCGGCACAAATCTCGCATCCAGCACACCGACGTATTATGCGCTGACTGCCACTCGCGGCGTGACGGTCGAGTTGGTTCGCGTCGTCGATGGCGTTTCGACTACTCTCGCCCGGTTGCAGTCGGCCAATTACACGAGCAATCTCTGGTTGCGTGTTTCGCTTACCGCGGAAGGGAATCATCTCCAGGCGCGCGTGCAACGCTCCGACACCGGCCAATGGCTGAACAGGTCCGGCGGCTGGCAAGCGAACACCGTGGCGGCATTCGACGTTCTCGATGGAACAATCACCGGTGACGGCCATGTGGGACTGGCGCGTCCCGCCTCCTACGCGGGCAACGTCTGGTTTGACAATTTCGAGGCGAAGCCCGGCACGGCCGACATCAAGGCTCCCACCATGCAGGTCATCTTCCCGAACCCCAACCAAGGCGTCAGCGGGCCGATCAACATTCCCGTTACCGTTGCCGACTCGAGCGGCATCGCCCAGGTCGAATATCTTGTCGATGGGCTGCTCACAAGTGTGGATACTTCCGGCCCCTTTGACTGGAAGCTCGACACGCGGAATTTCAACAATGGCGTCCGCACCTTGCTGATTCGCGCCTTCGATCGCGAAGGAAACCACGCGGAAATCAGCCGCCCCGTCACGTTCACCAATGCCGCTCCGTATACCCTGCCGGATATTGCGAAGCACTATTCGCACATCCGCATCGCCCAGCTTGCGTACAGCGGCAATCCGATGGGAGCAATCGAAAAGCAGTTGCTGCAAACGAGCGTCGATCTCGTCGTGCCGAATCCCAAGTACCTCGCCACGATCAATCAGACTTCCAGTTCGACGCCGCAGTTGATCTATTCCAACGTTTCGAACCTATACCAAGAATTGCTTACCGATTGGCTTGCCTATGCCGACAGCAAAGGCATCTCGCGTGAGGAGGCGTTCTATCATGTCGCGCGCGCAACTCCCTTCGACGGCACCAGTGCCTCCGCTCAACCGGTCAACTGGTTCTGGAACGCGGAACTCGGCCCGATCACGGGCACGTCGGGTTTCAAGAAACTCACGGGAGAAGCCCGCGACACGAATATCGCGGACACGAGCTTCGGCGGCACCGGGCAAGCGATCTATCTTGGCTACACCGACAAATTCCGCGAGATTAATCTGAATCTTTCTCGCGGCAAGCAAGGCGGCTGGAATTCCGTTATCGAGTATGCCTCGGCAATTGATGCGAATGGTAATCCGACCGCGTGGAAGACGTTATCTCTGCAGAGCGACACGACGAATGGTCTCGGCCAATCCGGCCGTGTCACGTTCGATCCGCCGGCAGACTGGAAAACAGCGATCGTGCCGGGATCGACGGCCAAGCTGTTTTACGTCCGGATTCGCACGACCGCTGGGATCGCCGCCGAGGCCCCCATTGCAACGAGCATTCTTGGCCGCGACTATGTGAATGCCAATGGTAACTACAAGGGCGTCATCCCCACTTTCGATGTGGCCGCCGACCGCGATGGCGACGGATATCTGAACGACACGGAGTATGCGCAACGAGCGACCGGAAAAGATGCCCGCTTCGTCTACGAGAGCCGACTGATTTATCCTTATTACGGGCAAATGCGATTTGTGACGAACCCGACGAATCCGCATACCCAGGAATGGTCGGCCGACTACCACCTTCGGGTTTTGGCGGCCAATCCCCTGGCCGACGGTTTCTTCCTCGACAATTCGAGCGGCAAGAACCCGATCAAGGAGTTCAACCTCGTCGAATCGGCCGCGACTTACACTGCCGACTACAGTGCGATGCTCGCGACCATCAACCGCGCAATCGCACCACGCTGGATCATCGCCAACACCTCGAACGGCGGCGTCGAGACCGATCAGGTCGTTCGCCAAGTTCCCGCGACCATGGAGGAGTTCGCCATCCGCGCGATGGCCCACAACTGGCAACAATTCACGGATTTGGCGGACACCGTCGCACGCCGACAAGCAGTCGTCGATCCTTCGGGATATATGATTCTGGACAGTCTCTCAACCGGCGGCGCGCCGACGAGCTTCCGTACGCAAATGGCGACGCTCGCTTATTATTACCTCATCGGCGATCCCAATTCGACGTTCCTGATGCTCTGGGGCGGAGAGGAGCCCGCATCGACGTGGTCCCGGCACTGGTTCAACGCGATTGCGACCAACGTGGGCCAGCCCATTGACGAATTCTCGATCTTCGCCACAGGGCGTGACCCAGCCAACACGGCACGGACCTACAACATCTATCAACGGAATTACGACAACGCACTCGTTCTCTATAAGCCGCTCTCATACGCGCAGGGCCAGGGAAATGGCACCACGGCAGACTCCTCATACACCACTCATGTGCTTGGAGGATCCTATCGGCCGCTCAATTCAGACGGAACACTTGGGACGCCGGTGACGACGGTCTCTCTCCGCAACGGCGAGGGCGTGGTCCTCATCAGGAGTTGAACGAACGGCTCAAAATTTCGGGCTCGCGCCGGCCGAACGAGTGCATTCGGCCGGTCTTGAGATTGTGAAAGACGACTTCCGCCGGCGAGAAAAGCATCGGGTCGATTTTGTAGAAATCCCCCCCTGCTCGCTTGAAGAGTTCCGCAAACGGGACGCCGTGATCGGCCGAAGCGAGCGAGGGCATCTTTGGGCCGATGGCCGCGATGATTTCATCGTCAGTCTTCACCCAGAGCACGACTTTGCCGCCATAAAGAATGGCATCGTTCGTCCAACCGATCGCCTTGATTTCCTCGGCGGCAATCGGCGGCAATGGGGCGATTCCGTAACCCGAAACGATCGTGTTCAGGTCAAATTTCAACGCGTGCAGCTTGTGCAAGGCAGTTTCGAGTGATCGCGCCACGACTTGGATCGTCCCCGCGATGCTCGATGCCGGTGCCGTGAGCAGTGTCAATTTATCGATCGACGTCGGCAGGTGCGCGATCAGCCAGGCGATCACTTCCTCCGTCGGATGTTTGCGCGATTCGAGCACGCCCACCGCGCACGGAGGTTGCTCCTTTCCTCCTCGGATATGCTCAAAAACCTCCTCCTTGCCATAAGCGGCACGCATCGGTCCGGAACACATCGCGAAATATCGATCGACCTTGATCTGCCAACCGGCGTACTGAGAGGCTAGACAAGCACGCACGGGGT
>JAIOQJ010000328.1 GCA_021413475.1 Planctomycetota bacterium
TGACACTCTTGATGTTCGAAGACCCGGCCTCCTTCGAGTGGCTATCTCCATGAACGATCTCGCGTTCTGGCAGCAACTGCGCTCGCGGCAGTTCGATGATGCCGAACTACCGCGCAAGCTCGATGAGATGGCCAAGTGGCCGGCGCGAGAGCGGATGCCCTTTCTCGGGTTTCTTCCGCCGCTGTTTCGTCATCTCAACGCGGAGGTCCGGGCGGCGGCGTTGCGGTGTCTCGGCGAATGCCGAGGGATGATCGCCCTCGAATATCTCGTCAAAGCCCTACAAGATCCGGAACCGAGCGTTCGCGCCGCGGTGGTCGAGACAATGCGACTCACCTTGAACGCGGCCGATTGGGCGCGCTGGGCGCATGTGCTTTTCCATCCCCGTGCCGATGTCCGACAGGCGGCGATCCGTCCCGATCGTGAGTTTCCGCCGCCGGTCTGGTGGATGCTCTATCTGCTGCCCGATCCCGAATGCACCGCCGTTGCTCGCGAGCGGTTGAAGAACGTGGTCTGTGCCACGGAATCGCTGCCGGTGATCGTCGATTACGCCGGGCGCGGGATTCTCACACGGGCCGAGGCCCGACACTTCACCTGCCGGATGACTTGGCCAAGTGTCGTTGATTTCTTGAGCAAGTGGGGTGTGCGTGATGCCGCCGAGTGCCAGACCTTCGCGGAAGCTCTGGAATCGCCTGAAGACCGCGAACGCATCACGGCGTCGCGGAGCATGGATCCGCTCGATGGTGTCTTCGAGCTCTTCACCGATGGTGCCGGGGAAGAGGATCAGGAATGGCTCGATGCACAGGTACGTTCCATCCTCGCGGCCGAGCCGACTTATCGCCAACGGGTGCTGGCTTCGGTGTTAGTGAATATCGCTCGGGAGGGGTCAGGGGTCAGGGGTCAAGGGTCAGAAGATGCACAGGGGTCAGGGGTCAGCGGTCAGGGGTCAGAGAAGCAGTTTTTCCTGGCGAAGCTTGCTGGGGTGATCGATCCGAAATTTCTTTCCTGCCCCTGGTTGCCGGTCGCTTGTCGGCGGGCAGCCTTGCAAGGTTTCTACGATCTCCGCGAGCAGACGCCGAAACTCGATTCCGAAGAGGTCTTCCGACTTCTGAAGACGGACATCTGCTACCGCGACGACGGCATGCTCGATCTCTGGGCGGTCGGGGCGGTTTTGCATTTGTTCCCCTCGAATCCGTACGAGCGCTTTCTCTCGCGGCATCCGGTCGAAATGGTGGCCTCGGCTTTCTCGGCAGCCCCCGAGGCGAGCGTGCCGTTCCTCGGATTGGCCGATCGTTCGCCGCGCGGTCGGCGTTACCTGATTCGTGAACTGTGCCTACAACCACGGCCGGAGCGAGCCCGCCTGCTGGCGAAACTTTGCGAGGTGGTGCCCGTCGATAGTCTCGATTTCATCGAGCACATTCAGGCTTTCGTCGCGTGTGAAATCGCCTTGCAGTTGCTCGAATGGCGAACCGAGTTTCACTGGAAGAAGGCAACCCGCCTGGCCGTCTTGCTGTCGCGGCAGATCGAGGCTGGGCAGGTCGGGCCGTTCTTGCAGGGCTGGCTCAATCGCGAACAACCGCAGGACGACGCGTTCGGTTTGTCGCTCCTCACGGCCCTGAGTCGGCATGTCGAGCCACGCTTCCTGGAACAGGCAGTCCGCACGTTTTCCGCGACAATCCTTCGCAAACTCCTGGCCGTAGTCGCGCAGTGTTCGGGTTTCCCGTACGATCAGGAACTCGCCATCTCCCGGCAACTGATCGAACATGGCGAAGAAGATATCCGCTCCTGGGCCGCGGCCCGCTTGCAGCCGCCCGCGTCGCGGTTCAAGGAACTCGACCCGTCGGCCAAGGAAGGGCTGCTGCGCTCGGGGCATTGCCATCGCTTGCGAGCGTTGCCCGATCCTGTCACGCCCGAGGTGACGACGTGCGCGTCGCTGCTGGCCTCGCACGATCTCCCTGCGGAAGTCGATGCCCAGTTCGTCCGTTTTAGCTTTCCTGATACGACGTTCGCGAAGAAACTCGACGAGGAGATGATCCTCAACTGGCGCGACGAAGCGCGCTTGCCGATGCTCGGCCACGTCTGGCTCTATCGCTGGGATGCCCATGCGGAAACTTTGTCGCGATTGCTGGCCGAGCGTTCGCTGACGATCGCGGCCTTTCTGGAAGGCGGCGATGATTACCGCTCGCCGCTCTTGCGTCAGCGAACCTGGGAGGCAGCCGCCCGCCTCATCGAAGTCTGGCGCTGGAAGGAAAAGAGCCGCTACGACACGGCCTGGACCAACGAGTTTGCCGAAGTACTCGTCAAGCATCTCGGCGGCGATTGCGGCGAGGCCGCCGCCCAATTGCTGATGACCTGGCAGAAGGCTTTTCCCGATCACGCGGCATTGCAGGCGGTTCGCGATCGGATCGTGTCGCAACTCCCAGAGCTGGACGATGCGGTGCGGACAAATTTGAAACCGTGGATCGATCCGAGCGGCCTTGCTATTTTCCATCGCGCCATCGAAACCATCGTCGCGCGAGAAGCCGGTGTCAATTTGGCTGACTGCGATATCGACGAACTCTTTCATCACGTCGCCACCTCTATTGACATCAGCCAAAAAGCTGCGGCTCGCCTCGTCGAACTGGGCGAAATCGGGCGCTCGGCCATCGTCAAGCGCATCGTCGAGTTCCCACCGAGTCGCGCCTGGCTCCTGACCGAGACGATCGCCCATTGGTCGGAGGGCGAGCATCTGGAGGAGATGCAGCGAATTTTCCTGGACGGCGTCGGGCCGGCCGAAACGCGTTATCGGATCGCGTCCGCCCTCTGCGCGCGCGGCCAGCAGGGCTTGGTGCCGGCGATCATCGTATTGCTCAACGAGCCGGGGCCGACCGGATGGTTCACCGCATCCGATTGGCGCGAATTCCTCAAGATCGCCGAGGGTGAGGGTTTCTACATCCATGATCTGCGTAAGCTCTTGGCCATCTCGCCCCACCCGCACGTTTACGACCCGATCCTGATGGGGTTGCTCGCCATCGAGCCCGAAATCGATTTGGACGTTCAAAACGCGCTAACGTCCTTCTTACAGTGCGGCACGGAACGAATGCGAGATATCCGCGTGCGGGCCGCCCATTGGCTTCACGAGGGAGTTGGGCAGTCGGTGTTGACGCTTCTGCTACAAGCCGAAGCTGCCGATCCGCCGACTTACCCGAACCTGCTGGCGCACCAACCGTACGACGTGGTCCTCGCCGTCGTTCACGGTTTCCTTCTGTTGGGCACCGGCGAAGGCGATGAGAATCTGATTCTCAACTTGTTGATGGCCCCCGGGGTCGATTCCTACGCATGCCAGGAGGGCTTGTCGCTGTTGCTCCAGCACATCGATTCCCGCGACGTCCGCAAGCGGGCCCGGCAGAATTTGAAGCCGCGTTACACGCGGGAGATGAAGCTGCGCCGCGTGGCCGACACGTTTGCCTGGGGCGTCCGCATCGGCCGGGAATTGACGGGCAAGCTTTACGGCGTCGAGATGATCTCCGGCCGGGAACTCGGCTACACGCGCTTCACCGAGAACAAGATCTACATCACGCCGTTGCCCATTCTCCGCGGCGAGATGAACGGCCGGCAAGTCGTGCGTGCCTTGATCCTCCACGAGTACGGCCACCACATGTACCATCGCGGCGACGTTGCCCAGGAGGTGTGGAAAAAGTCTGAGCGAGAGGGGATGCAGCGAATCCTCAATCTCGTTTCCGACGAGCATCTCGAACGTAACCTGCGGGCTCTCGACCACCACTTCGGCGACCAACTGAAGATGCTGGCGGCCTACGCGTTTCAACACACCAGCCGCGAGATCAAGGTCGAGGATCTCCTCACCGCCCTTCGCGGCCGAGCGTTCGAGGTGCTTTCGACCGCGCCGCTCGACGTCGCGAAGATGTACGGCGCGGTGGCAGTGCTTAATGGCCGGATCCTGATGCTCATGGAGAAAGTCGGCCTGTCGTTCGCTCGCTTCATGCGTGCCCTACGGATGGGTCTCGGCAATCGGCACGACGACCCGAAAGTCGAAGCGGGGCTCGAACTCTTCCGCGGCAAGTTCCGTAAGTCGTCGATGCCCAAACTCTACGAAATCTCCCTGAAGCTCCGCGAGATCTTCGGCTGGGAGACCGACATCCTCAATTCCTTCGACCAGGACGCACTCTCCAGCGAGGAGAGCAGCGATTGGGACGACGTCTCCGAAGGCTTGACCAACGAGGAAATCCAGACCGAAGTGCAAAACTCCCTTCAGGGGAAGAAAGGCAGCAAGAGCCGGGAAGGCGGCGGCAGCAAGGGCTTGAATCTGGGGCCCGAGGAACACTTCGACCTGATCACCGAAACGGTGCCGATGACTTACGACCCGGCCGCGCACGGTTCGTACGCGATGCAGGTCGCGCGACCGGCCCGGTTGTTCCGGACCTTCCTCAATAAACTCGGCGTCGGTCTCCGGCAGCAGAAATTCCGCTTGAGCGGCAAGAGCTTCGATCGCTCCCGAGCCCGGGCCGTCGTGCTTCGCGGCGATCCACGCATGTTGATCGCCCGCGAGTTGCACATCATCACCGATCTGTTCATCGGTGTGGTCATCGATTGTTCCGGCTCGATGGCGAACAATGCCAACATTGAAAAAGCGAAGCTCTTCGGCACGCTGATCGCCGAGGCGGGGCGGAGTTATCCCGGTGTCGACGTGCGCCTGTTCGGCTTCACCGATCGTGTCGTCTACGATGCGGGCAACGCCAACCGCTGTGCGGTCCATGCCCTTGAAGCCGGCGGCGGCAATAACGACGCCGCAGGCCTGTGGCACGCAGCCCTGGCGGCGAAGGCTTCGCGGCGCCGGGCCAAGTTGCTAGTGATGATTTCCGACGGTGCCCCCACGGAATGCAGCGTCACGGCGTTACGTTCGCTGGTGACTCGGCTGACTAAGCGGATGAAGATGTGCTGCGCTCAGGTGGCCGTATGCCCGCTCGACCACCAGTGCTTCCCGAACCACATTCTCCTCGACAGCGAGAATGTCGATGCCAGCGTCATTCAGTTTGGCAACGTGATGGCCAAGTTGGTACAAAAAGCCCTTCGTGGGGGGTGAGTGCAAAGACATTTAAACCACAGAGACACAGAGGCACAGAGAAGAAAAATGCAGAGAAGACGGAGTTGAAGCGGATAAGAACGCGGTTTTGCTTTCTCTCGATTTTCTCTGTGTCTCTGTGCCTCTGTAGTTCAAATTTCTTCCGTTTGAACTATCGGAGCCTTCGAATGCCCGCCAAGTTGGTGCTTGAAGATATCCTGGTCGGAGCGACGATGGAGGCCACGTTCTGGCCCAATTCCGTCAAGGAGTCCGGCTTTCGTTATCGGGCCACGCATCTCGACGGCCGCAAGGCCCCGAAGATCGTGTTGTGCGATGACCCGCGAATTCACGCGGGGTTGCCGTGCCTGGTGCGCATCCAGACCATACGCAAGCCGGATCGCGAGGATCGCGGAGCCATCGAAGTTGAGTTCATTTCCATACAACAGTTCCGGATCGAGGGCGTCTATCTCGATCCAATTGTCGCCAAGAAGCTGCAAGTCTTGCTCGAAAGCGGCTTGAACATCCTCCTCGACGGTCCGCAAGGGTGCGGCAAGACGGTGTTGGCCAAGTCGATTGCCGAGTCGCTGGGACTGGAATTCGTCTTTTTCAATTGCGGCGCGGTGGTCGAGGCCACCGATTTTCTCGCGACGATTCAGGTGCGGGCCTCGTCGAGCGGGGCACCGGTTACAGAGTTTGTGAAAACCGAAGTGCTGATCAAACTCGAGGAAGCGATTGAGAATTCCGGCCGTCGTTACCTGATCTTCCTCGATGAATTCAATCGCTGTCAGGAGAGCGCCCGCAACGCTCTGATGCCCGCGCTCGATTCGACTCGGCGGCTGTTTCATCCGATCGAGAACCGCTTTCTCTCGGTGCCCGACAACGTTCAGTTCATCGCGGCCGTCAATCGCGGCGGCGAGTTCACCGGTACCTTCGGCATCGATGCCGCCCAGCTCGATCGCTTCGCGCCACTCCAGGTCGATTACATGCCGCCCGAGGAAGAGGTCAAACTCCTGCGGAATCGGCATCCCGATCTGGGCGAGAAGATCGTGTCGATCATCGTCGAGATTGCGGCTGAGCTTCGTAAGACGGCGGAACTCGGCAGCGGCCTGTCGGTGCGGGCCACCGATGAGGCGTGTATCTATTTAAAACATCCACTGATGGCGCCGGAGTGTATGAAGATGCTGCCGGAAGTTCTCAAATCGTCGTTCTGCGGCCGCTACAATGGCCGCTGGAGCGACGTGTCGTCCGATGCGGGTGCCGCATGGTCGGTGATCGAACGTGTCCTCCGTGCTCATGACCAAAGTACGAACGACGATTGAAAAGGAACCAACTATGTTGCGCAGCACGCTCGTCTTGCTCATCGCTGTCACCCCCGCGTTCGCCGAGCCGCCGGCTTATCCCGATAAGTCCAATCTCTTGATCGTGAAGGATGCCCAGGGGAAAGATCAGCCTGTCAAGACTCAGGCCGATTGGGCGAAACGGCGGGCGCACATTCTCGAAAACATGCAACTTGTCATGGGCCCGATGCCGGACGCAGCGAAGAAGGTGCCGCTCGATCCGAAGCTCATCGAAGAGGTCGATTTACCCAATTACGTCCAGAAGAAAATGACGATCGCCGTCGAGAAAGGCGACCGCTTGCCGCTCTTTCTGCTGATCCCCAAGAAACGCGACGGCAATCGGGCCTATGCCGTCCATCTGGCCGAGTGCGGCTACGTGACCATCGCGCCCGACTACCCGAACATGGGCGAGTACAAGTTTGACGCCTACAAGAACGGCTACATCAGCGCGACGATGAAGGGAATCTGGAACCACATGCGCTGCGTCGATTTCCTGCAAACGCTCCCCGAGGTCGATGGCGAACGGATCGGTGCCATCGGTCATTCCCTCGGCGGCCACAATGCCATCTTCACGGGCGTCTTCGACGAGCGAATCAAGTGCGTCGTTTCGAATTGCGGTTTCTGTAGTTTCCCGACCTACATGAAAGGGAAGATCGCCGGTTGGAGCCACGACGGCTACATGCCGTTGATCAAAACCAAGTACGAACTGGATCCCGCGAAAATGCCCTGGGACTTCACCGAAGCCGTGGCCGCGATCGCACCGCGAGCGTTCCTCGCGAGTGCTCCCCAGAAAGACCATAACTTCGACATGCAAGGCGTTAAGGATTGCGTGAAAGCCGCCGAGCCGGTTTACAAATTGCTCGGCGTGCCGGAGAAACTGAAAGAAAACTACCCCGAAGGCGACCACAACTTCCCGGACGAGACGCGCAAGGTGGCGTACGAGTTTCTGGATCGCTGGTTGAAGAAGTGATGCCTGATTGGCGAGCCGGCTCCCGTTAGGGGCCGGAGT
>JAIOQJ010000071.1 GCA_021413475.1 Planctomycetota bacterium
TTGATCGCCTGTGCTTACCACACCGCCGGCCAGGCGGGCGGCCAGACGAAGGAACCTTGCTACGTCGGCGTCGATTTGGAAAAGGTCAACGACAAAAACCCGGCCACCCTGCTGAAGCTGACCGAGGAAGCCATCCGCGCCAAGGACCAGAAGCGTTCGTGCGCCCTGGCCCATCTCTACGGTACGCAAGGCCACAATCCCCGCGACCTGTTCTCACTTCTGCTTGGCTTTGCTGTCAACAACGACGGAGCCCTGCATGCGGAGAAGTATTTCCACACGGTCAACGAAGAGTTTACGTCGCTGCGGCCCGCGTTCCGCTGGCAGCACCTCGCCGCCCTCGCCCGCGTATCGGCCAGCCTCGCCGGCAATGCAGCCCCAGGCGTTGAGGAAGCCCGCAAACTGTTGGCGTGACGAAATATCTAGATCGTGATGCCTAACCATGCCCACGCTCGCCGTGGGCATGGTTGTTTGTAGCCGCGTTTACAGATGACCGACCTGAGGGATCGTTTCTTTGTCGATTTTCCAAGTGCAAAGACCGATAACTCTCGCTATAGTGTGAATGTCCCACCTGCCCGAATTCGAAACCCGATTTTATTCCTGCCTTTCGGGGTCGATAATGCTGCGAATCCTCGGTCATTCCACACAAGCATGCGATGGGCTCACCCGTCGGGAATTGCTCGCCGCGGGGACGCTGGCAATGGCCGGCTTCTTGCAAGCGAGCGAGACGTCGCCGCAACCGACTCGCACGTTCGGTAAAGCGAAATCGGTCATTTTGCTCGATCTATTCGGCGGGCCGAGCCATATCGACAGCTTCGACCCCAAGCCGGACGCGCCACCTGAAATTCGCGGAGAGTTCAGCTCGATCCCGACATCGATTCCGGGGATTCGGTTTACCGAACACGTCCCGCAACTGGCGAAACGCCTGCAAGATTTCTGTCTGATTCGTACTCTTTCGCACGGTTACAACAGCCACAATCCGTACGCGGTAATGACTGGCTTCACGGGCGGCAGCGATCGCGAGAATTACTACGCGAAGCCGACCGATCATCCGGGCATGGGGGCGGTCTGCCAGTATTTCGGCGTTGGCCGGAAAAAGGATCTGCCCGGATACGTCTGCCTTCCAGCTTTTCCCGGATACAGCCAAGGTTTGCGCCGGGCCGGGCCGTACGGCGGCTACCTCGGTTCTCAATACAACCCGATGTTCAGCACTTGCGATCCGACCTGGGCAAAAGAAGTCGATGGCGCCCGCGATTTCTACGACCATACGCTCGTACCGCTTGGCTCCCCACAATTGCCCCGATTGACTGGCGACCTCACGATCGATGCGCTCGATCAACGCCGATCGTTACTCGAACAAATCGATCTGGCGTCACGGGGTACGGTGCTCGAAAAGCAACGGGCACAGGCTTTCGACATCTTGACGTCGAATCGGGCCCGCCGAGCGTTTGACATCGATTTGGAAACTCCGGCCCTGCGCGACCGCTACGGCCGCGACCTATTTGGCTCCAGCACGCTAATGGCGCGCCGGTTAGTCGAGGCGGGGTGCGGCTTCGTGATGGTGCATACCGAGGCCAAAGGGAACGGCCACTGGGACACGCACGCCAATAACTTCAACATGATGAAAGCGTGGCTGTTGCCCTATCTCGATCGAGCGGTTTCGGCTCTACTTGATGACCTCGATGCCCGCGGGCTGCTCGATACGACGCTCGTCGTCGTATGCGGCGACATGGGCCGCAGCCCAAAGGTGAATGCCAAAGCGGGACGCGACCACTGGCCGAAAGCGGGCTTCTGTTTGATGTTCGGCGGCGGCATCAAACCTGGCGTCGTTCACGGAACGACGGATTCCCAGGCCGCGGCTCCGAAAGATCATCCCGTGTCTCCCGGCGATATCTGCGCAACCGTTTATCATCTCCTTGGTGTCGACCCCGAAAACACGGTTCCGGACGCCTTTGGGCGGCCGACGCACATATCACATGGCGGCAGCCCGATTCGGCAGATTTTGAATTGATGGATCTCCCGTTCGTAGTGACCCGCTTTAGCGGGTCGGGGTGCTCAGACCCGCTAAAGCGGGTCACTACGAACAAAGAGTCTGAACCTCCCGATCTACCGCAATGCATTACTTACTTTGAACTTTCCACCAATTCTTCCAGGCCAGGATCGCGTTCTCCTTATCAAGGATCGACGTTGAATTCGGGCCGAAGTCTTGACCGGACAGGGTTCGCAGACTCTCATGGGCCGCGACACAGATTAACGCATCGGCATCGGCGAGTAATTCAATCAAGTCGTTGATGAATTGTTTATCCTCCTTGCAACCGCACGCGATCACCGCACCGCGGCGCACTTCCCGATTTTCGTCCTTGAGCATGCCGTGAAGGGTCTTGGCCGTCATTCGCGTCAAGCGTTTGGCCAAGGCGTCTCGTGCTTGCAACTTGGCTTCGCCGCTGAGGCGCGGGATTGCCAGTGCCAAGGCCTCGGTATAAACACCTCCCTTTGTATCCCGCAATTGAGCGAGGACGCCGGGACGTGCCGTGGCGGAGGCATTCACTAACGAATTGCTCAGTTGCTTGGCTTCCACCTGGAAATTGTCGGCAGTGGTTGCTGCCACCGGTTCGATCTTCGCGATCGGGCGGTCGGGGATGATTTTCGCAAGGTCGCCGCCCCCGCGAAGAATGCCAACGCCCGGATCTTGGACTTTGCCGTTGAGCAACGTGGCCAGATCGCGGGCGACATT
>JAIOQJ010000067.1 GCA_021413475.1 Planctomycetota bacterium
CATGTGCGAGTTTGATCTGCCTAACCCGCAAAATGCAAGAATGGCGCGTAGCGGCCCGAGAGGTCGCAATACTTTGAAAATCGATTTGCAGAGTTGTAGTTCTCCCAGAAGGAATTGAATTGCCTTTGCCAAGACGGCTGGAATTGCGCAACTCGGGCCCAATCCATCCCGGTGATGGACTTGCAGAGACCTCGCGCATAATTGCTAGCGATCGCCCCCTAAGTTAACGGGTTGACGAAGTGCCACTTGAGAAGCAAAGTTCCCGCCGAGCCAAGGCGACCGACAGAAATGCAGGTCACGTTTTTATGACGCGTTGTTGCCCTGAATTTAGCGTTGCCGAGATGCGCCAATTGACGCTTTGTTCGCAGTCGCAAAATTCGAACTATTTCCCAAGGAGCGGGCTATGGATCGCAAACGACGCCAAGCGTTGCGGGATGAGAATCGAGTCGCGGGAAAAAAGAGCAGGGTCGGCCTAAGACCGAAGATTGCTAGCGACTACGAAGAAGAAGTATTGAGACTCTTTGCAGAACCACTGCCAACGACGCTCTGCGTGTTCTGTGGCAAGGACGAGTCATTTGGGAAAATGACGAAGGAGCACTTCGTTCCCAAGGGCCTGTGGGACAGCGTTCGACCGAATAAGACTCGAACGGTCCCTGCGCACTTCAAGTGCAACAACTCGTACTCGGACGACAACGATTACTTCCGAGACGTATTCGCGCTCGATTCTGAGGCAAGCAATCACCCGGAAGCCGAGAAGCTTGCGAAGGGAACGCTCAACCGTAAACGACGGAATCGACCGAGGGCATTCGCGAAGTCGCTTAAAAACGCCAGGTTCATTCCTGAATTCACCGAATCCGGCATCTTCGTAGGCAACGGGGTCAGGTTCGAGGTTGATTGGGATCGAATTAAGCGAGTCCTCAGGAATATCATGCGAGGCATTTTCTACACGACGCAGAAGCGTCCGATGGCGCAGAACATGGAACTTGAAGTCTGCCACATCGACCGAGTTTCGCAACTTGAACCTGTCGAACACCTGATCGCGAAGATGGTGCCGTGGCAGGGCTTTGGCGACGATGTTTTCGCCTGCCGGTACGTGTTCAATAACACGCGCGAAGACTACATGGTCTGCCTCATGCGGTTCTACGGAGCACGGCTCTTCTTCGGGTCTGCGATGCAGCCGGGGTGGCAAGAGCGGGCAAGGACGCAGGAATTGGCGTCAAAGGAAAACTAGCGATGGAAAAGCCAAAGCTGTGTGTCTTCTGCGGCAAGGATGAATCGTTTGGAACGATGAACGTTGAACACTTCGTGCCTCGTTGTCTGTGGGACAAGGAACGTCCGGCACAGACGATGACCGTCCCCGCGCACAAGAAGTGCAATGACCGGTATTCGGCGGACAACGAGTATTTTCGCGACATGCTGGCGATCAGCGAAAAATGTAGCAAGCACCCGGAGGTCGCGAAGCTCAATCAAGGCACGCTTCGACGCAAACTGCTGAAAAGGCGTGGGTACTTTGTGAAGAACTTGAAAAACGTGCGTGTTGCGCCGACGTACGCAGAAACCGGCCTCTACGTGGGGCATTCCCCGATGTTCGACTGGGACTGGAAGAGGGCGGAGACGGTCCTTCACAACGTCATGAAGGGCATCTTTTACGCGATGAACGAGCGGCCGATGCCTCACGAGATGCAACTGGACGTTGGAGAAGTTCGCGACGATGCCGACCTCGTGTCCCTTCAGAAGTACGTCGATGCAATGTGTCCGTGGGTTGGTTTCGGAGACGACGTATTCGGTGCTCGATTTGTCTTTCACTCAGCAGACAAGTACATGTACTGCCTCATGCAGTTCTACCGATCGGTGACATTCTTCGGGTCGGGCTTGTTATCGGAGAAGTTCGCGGCGGAGGAACAGACCTGTGGATGAAAAGAAAAAGCTCTGCATGTTCTGCGGAAAAGACGAGTCGTTCGGCGCGATGAATGTCGAGCACTTTGTTCCGCGCGCGTTGTGGGACAGCAAGAGGCCTCAGGATACGCAGACTGTCCCCGCTCACGTCGCGTGCAACAGCTCTTTTTCGTCGGACAACGACTATTTCCGTGACATCGTCGCGCTCGATGAGGGAGCAGCCTTCCACCCCGAGGTCCAAAAGTTGATGGCGGGGAAGATCGACCGGAAATTCCAGAAGAAGCCTGGGGCTATGCGGATTTCCCTGAAGGACCTAGGGCCGATCCCCAAGCACAGCAAAGGCGGCATCTACCTAGGTCACGCTCCGGCGTTCACCGTCGACACCGTACGCGTCGAACGAGTCCTACGAAACATCATGAAGGGAGTTTTCTACAGCGTTCGCGAAGAGCCACTTCCGGCAGATTTTCAGTTTTCCTTCGCGGACGTTACCCACGAAACGCCCGAGGCAATCCGAGAAGTCATAGACATGCTTCCGCCTGAATGGGTCGGATTCGGCGACGATGTATTTCTCTGTCGCTATGCAATCCATCCGAAATATCGAGGAATTATGGCTGCTCTGCTACAGTTCTATCGCAACCGGACGTTCTTCGGCCTCGCAACTCCTTCGGATCTCAACTCCCTTAAAAATGAAACCGACGCTGGCCAACCACAGCCAGCGAATTCTTAAACGAATCACTGGCGTTAAAATTGCCGTCAAAGCGGTAAATTAAATGAAGTGGCTAACGACTTTGATGATGCTCGCGGGATTCGTTTCCGACTGATCGACATCAATTGTCATGTCGTTAATCAGCCGGCCTTTGGGCAGAACGATTTCGTAAAAGCCCTTTCGATCCTTTTTGTAGCATCACCACTTGTGAACAACCGATCGGTTGCTCACAAATCTTTGACAAATCGATTACCTTTGCTCTATGAAGTCGATTCTCCCTCTCGCGGCGACGCAGCTCCACGAGCTTGGGCCGCCGTTAATTGCCAAAGGGATGTTCGCCACCTACTTCGAACACTGGCGACAAATAACCCTCCACTTCTTGCAATGTCTCAAATAGTTTTCCGAAGGGACGGGTTGTGTAAACGTCCGACAGATCGTCACTGGCGACGGGTTTTCCATGGCAAAGGAATACGGCCCCAATCTCGCCATCCGAAAATCGCTTCACAATGTCGCCGCCGGTTTTTCGGAGCATCTTTACCGGCAATGCGCTTATCAAGTGGTTGTTGTCCTTGATCCGCTGAAGTAGCCGAGCGAACCGGTTGGGAATTTGCTTATTCGAGTTGCCGCCAATCGTTGCCTTGTCCAGCGGCTGGCCGTTGCTGTTCAACAGGAGTCGGTCTTCCGGCTTGATAACGCCCAACCGTTTCCGTTCCGAGATCGCCCATTCCAGCCCGCGAACCGTCTCGGCAAATAAGAGAAACTCACCGTACACGCCCGATTTGCGACGGATGCGTTTAATGAATGAATCGCCGGGCGCGAGTTTCACACCGAGCATTTCCTGATGTCGCGGGGCGTGTGGGGCTCGGAGAAAGACCTCGCCCACGAGAAGACTTGCCGACTCCGCCGCGCCGAAACCACAATTAAGTGCCAAAAGGAGCAGCAGGCGATCCATGGGATCGCCGTACTGATAAAGCAGCTTCAGTTCGTCTAGCGTGAAAAGCTGTTCCGGCCGGACTTGTCTCGTGCGATCGGATTCCAAGGTAACGACGCGTGTCTTGAGGTCATTGAAATCCTCCGGCTTGCGCCACGTGAACGAAGGGCTGGTATGCAGCCACTTGAAGAAGCCGGGGCGGCCGATTCGGCTGAGTGGAACGTCGGGGGTGATGCGCGATCAGTGATTCGGTTTGGCCGATTTGCTTATTGCCCCAGGGAGTAATCCCTACTTCTGGATTGACGTACTCGATTTTCAGCCACTCGATGTACTCACGCATCGCGGCATGAAGCGAGGGGCCGCTCTCCACCATCGGCGGCGATGTTCCTGCCGACAACTGACGGCGGACAGCGGCGACGTCCGTTTCACGTTCCGCGTCGATCGAACTTTCGCTTGCCGCGTATGCATCCTCAAGCGAGTTCAAGAGTCGAAAACCAAACGCGGCGCCATACTCCAACTCCGGAAGGATCGCGAGCATCGGAAAGGCTCGCCGCATCCGGTTTACGCGCTGCACATAGGGCACCACGCCTTCCTCAGGTTGTCGCGGCAAATGGAAATGCACGAGTCCTTTCGCAACCATCTTCGCCAACTCTAGCGACTCCTCATTCCAAAGCGATCCTTCCTCGCTGTTCTCTTCGATCCGTTCCCACATCAGCCGTAGAACTCGGTCGCGGCGCTGTGCTTCTTTAAGATTGACGCCAAGGCGAAACCTAGGCTGTTCGCGCTTGCCGTCGATTTTCGCCTTCCAGCCCACGCGGCAATCGAATTGACCATCGTCGCGCGGCTTCCAGACAGTGCGAGTACGTGTCGGCATGACAGAAATTCCGCTTTGAGATACCCCGAAATGAGTGCCTTATCGAACGCCAAAACCGGCCTTATCGAACGTGTTATCGCACGTCTTATCGAACCTTTTGGCTTTTCGACCGCGAGAACGACGACGCTCGCAAGGTCATCGTACGGTCGTAAACTCAAAAAAGAAGGCCGCTTACGTCAATCGATCGTAAGCGGCCTCGCGAGTCAAAGAAGCGGAGGGCAAGGGACTCGAACCCTCAACCCCTTGCGGGGCAACTGATTTCGAATCAGTCTCCTCACCATTCGGATACCCTCCGGGTTCCGCCTTTCTACATCGTGCAGGACAAGCTGACAAGTTGAGGGGTTCGCCTGCTTTCCCGGCGTTTCCGCCGTCGCCAACAATTCCGTCGCAGCACTGAAAGAACGGGCCGGGGTGTTCGTTTGAAAATAGGCCGCCGCCCCGGGCGAATGGCTCGAAAAGCCCGCTTCCCAAATGTCCGACCCGGACGGGGAAGCAATATGTCCCTTGCCGGCGGGATTCGAATCCAGGGCCCTGAAGCGACGTTTTTCCCCGAATCGCAGCAGGATCCGAGTTCGTTGACCGGGCGGTGATCCCCGGCCGCCATTTTCTTCGCCTTCGACTTAACCTTTGCGCCCGCTTCAGTTAAGACTTGAGCCTGCGAGCCCCCGCAAAGTCGGCACAACCCGTAAATTTCCCCCTATATCGAAAACATCTGGAGCGGACCCCCCGTGTTTCCGAAAAGACCTGTAAGCGACCGCGTCGCTCTTCGCCGGCGTTGCGCCCGAGGGTCGCGGCCTTGTCCGAACCAACAATTGTCGTGCGACGTTCGTCGAGCCGGTCGGAAACCGCTTGCCGTGCGTCGTAACTCGCCCCGCAACTTAGTTATTGCCGCATCGCTCGGCGGAGGCCCCGTGCGTCGCACGGTAGGAGTTCGCTCGATGGTCCGCCAATCGGCCATTAGTACGGCCCTCGCACTCGCTTTGAGCCTTCTGTCCGCCTCTGCGCCCGCGCAGGACTGGGCCAAGAAGATGTTCGAAGTGACGACGCACGACTTCGGCACGACCGCTCGCGGCGCCCGCAGCGAGTACCTATTCGAAATCACCAATTCGTATAAAGAAGACGTCCACATCGCCTCAGTGCGGACCAGCTGCAAGTGCACGACCCCGACCATCTATCAGGGCAAAGACACGCTAAAGACCTGGGAGAAGGGCGGCATCCTGGCGGCCTTCAACACGGCCTCGTTCCTGGGCCATCGCTCGGCGACAATCACCGTCGTGATCATAAGCCGTTCATGGCCGAAGTGCAGTTGCATGTGAACGGCACCATTCGCGGCGACATTGATTTTCAACCCGGCGCCGTCGAGTTCAACTCGGTCGAGCAAGGCACGCCGCGGGAAATCACCGTCACGGTCACGCATCACAGCAAGCCTGATTGGAAAATCAACGATATCCGCAGCATCAACGAACATCTCGAAGTCGAGATGGGCGAACCGACGCGCAAGAACGGCAACGTCAACTATCCGTTGACCGTCCGCTTGAAAGGCGACGCGCCGCCGGGATTGCTGCAGGATCAACTGAATCTGGTGACGAACGATTCCACCGCGAACGTCGCATTGATGGTTCAAGGCAACGTCGTCCCACCGCTGACCGTCAGCCCGGCGACGTTGTTCCTCGGCGTGCTCAAGCCGGGTCAAACGGTGACCAAACAGCTCGTCGTCCGCAGCAAAAAGCCGTTCCGCATTCAGGAAGTGGAATGCACCAACGGCGAAGCGTTGCAGGTCAATGTGAAGGATGAAGCCAAGACGCTGCATCTGATCCCGGTGACATTCACGGCCGGCCAAACGCCCGAAGACGTGAACGAGGTTTTGAAAATTCACACCGATTTGCCGTTCGGCGGCGTGGTCATTTGCCCGTGTAAGGCGACCATCAAGGCCGCCGACACGGTCGCGGGCACGGCCGCCGCGACGACGGTGCTCAAGCCGGCGGAATAGTTTGCCGGTGATCGAACTCTTTGATACTCACGCGCACCTCGCCGCCGAGCAACTCGCCGGCGATTCGGCCGGCGTGTTGAGCCGGGCGCGAGCGGTTGGTGTAACTCAGATGCTTTCGGTCGGCACCGCTCTACCGACCAGCCGCGCGAGTCTCGCGTTGGCGAACGCCGAGGCCGGAATCTTTGCCGCGGTCGGATTGCATCCGACGAATCTGCTGGAAATTGCCGAAGGCGATTGGGACGAGATCGTGTGTTTGGCGGCGGAACCGAAAGCGGTTGCGCTCGGCGAAAGCGGCTTGGATCTGTACTGGAAGGAAGTCCCGTTGCCTTTGCAGCAGGACTACTTCGATCGCCATCTGCGGCTGTCGCAAGAACTCAAACTGCCGCTCGTGATTCACCAGCGCGACTCGGCCGCGGAGATTTTGGTCATGCTGCGCGAAGCACGGCAGCGCGGGCCGCTAATCGGGATCATGCATTCCTTCACCGGCGACACCGCGATCGCTCGCGAGTGCCTCGAGCTCGGCCTGCACATTAGCTTTGCAGGCATGGTGACGTTTAAGAACGCCGCCGACATC
>JAIOQJ010000068.1 GCA_021413475.1 Planctomycetota bacterium
TTGAATCGAGCGATCGTCTCAACTCAGCGAAGGAAGGATGCAAGCCATGACCAAGCTGGTCGATGTGGGTTCCGTCGGTGCCTATTTTGAATCGCTGTCGGATCCACGACACACGCGTAACCGCAAACATTTATTGACCGACATTGTCATCGTGGCGGTGTGCGGCGTTATCTGTGGTTGCGATGGCCCGACGGCAATCCATCGATGGGCCAGACTCCACGTTGAGTGGCTCAAGCAACACCTGCCATTGCCCAACGGACTTCCGTCACGCGACTGCATTCGTCGGCTGTTGATGGTACTCAAGCCCGAGGCGTTTCAACGGTGCTTTCAGGAATGGATTGCCGATGCTCTTCCAACGGACGAGGGCAGCCGACGAAAGCTCATCGCCATCGACGGCAAAACTTGTCGAGGGTCTCACGATGAAGCCAAGGGCCTCGGCGCCTTGCATATCGTCAGTGCCTGGGCCAGCGAGGAAGGCATCGCGTTGGGTCAGGTCGCGACCGAGGAGAAATCCAACGAAATCACGGCGATTCCGCTGCTATTGCAACAAGTCGACCTGTCCAACGCCATCGTGACCATTGATGCGATGGGTTGTCAGAAGGAGATCGTCAAGCAGATCGCGGACGGTGGCGGCGACTTCGTCATCGGCGTCAAAGACAATCAGCCGACCCTCAAAGCCGCGATCGAGGCGTTCTTCCTCAAACACCTGGAACGCGACCTGGAAGACCTGCAATATCGCCATCACGAAACGCACGACAGCAGTCACGGCCGTCTCGACGAGCGGATGTATTATGTCGCGAAGATACCGCGTGACTTCGCACTCAAGGCTGATTGGCCGTGGGTGAAAGCGATCGGCTATTCGTTGCGTTTGACCCCACAAGCCGATGGCACGGAGAAGAGTGAAGTGCGCTACTACATCTGCAGTCGCTACCTCAGCGGCCCGCGGTTCGGTGAAGCGGTGCGTGGACACTGGGCCATCGAATCGATGCATTGGGTGCTGGACGTGAACTTCCGCGAGGACGACAGCCGCACACGCGAACGCACTCTGGGCGACAACCTGAGCTGGCTCCGGCGTTTTGCCGTAACCCTGTTCAAGCGTCATCCCGGCAAGGACAGTCTCCGCGGCAAGATGATCTCATGCGGCATGAGTACCGCCTTTTTGACGGAAGTCCTGAGCCTCAACCGGGTTTGATATGCGCTGGCCCTGGGCTAACACGCTTCTCAAATCCCCATTTGCCTTCCCTCAAATCGATCCTAATCTCCCAAATGAGGAGCGGGCCCAATTCGGGCCACGTGTCACAAAATGTCACCTTTTGTCATCACTGGAAAAAAAATCCAAGTTCGCTCGATCAGTCGATTGTCAAGATTCTGCACGGCGTGTCCCAAAAAGTCCAAGATTGTCCACGAAAATAAAAATTCCGAGAGTAGACGCGGGTTGATCCCTGAGGTTCGGAGTACCTCACCTCAGGGCTTGAGTGTCTCCCATCAACCCCAACCCATCTCCCCCATATTTCCATCACATCTCTTGACATTCCTAGTCCGATCAGCCTACTAATAGACTGATCGGACTAAAAAACGACGGACACCCGTGGCTACATCCTCCCCAACACCGACGCAATCATCTCCCTCGCCCCCTCACGGGCGGATCGATATCGGCGCGATCCGACGCGAGCAGATTGTCGAGGCGGCCGTGGGGATTATCGTGCGGCAGGGGTTGCATAATCTTTCGCTGTCGAAGATCGAGCAGGCCGCCGGGATGAAGCGCGGGCAGTTGACCTACTATTTTCCGACCAAGGAAGACATTCTGCTGGCGGTGTTTGATCGGCTCTTGCTTCTGATGTACCAGCGGATGGAAGCGGTCGAAGGGCCGCGCGAAGAGCGATTGAAGAACCACACCTCCTGGGAATGTGTCCAGGGCTTATTGCAAATGGTGCTTCGGCCGCCGGCGGAGGGCGATCTCGGGCCGGAATTTCATGCCTTGCAGCATACGTGCCGACCCGGATGCCTTCGATCGGTCGGAAATGTTGACGCTTTGTCTGGGCGTGCTCGCTCCGCTATTCGGAGGCGATGTGCCCTTGCCCTCGCCCTCACCCCGGGCGCAAGAGGAATCGCATGATTGATCCGATGAATAACCCGGATTCGCCGAACGGCCAAGCGCTGAAAGATCGCGTACGCGAATTGCAACTGGGCGATCGACTCGACGGCAAAGGCGCGAAGGGGGGCACTTCTACCGCCTGGTTGCCTTGGATGCTCTGCATTCTGATGGCCCTGACCTGGGCGGGCGTTGGCATCCGCTGGTACAAACAGACCGGAGGCGGCGCTTCCGGCACGACGACCACAGACGGAGCCGCCAAACCGAAAGCGGGCGAAACGGGAGCCGGTAAGCAAGCCGCCCAGGGCGAAATCGTCCTGGAATCCAAGGGTTATCTGATTCCTTCCGAACAAATCTCGATCAGCCCGATCGACGTCGCGGGACGGGTGACGGAACTCTACATCGAAGAAGGCAAGACTTTCAAGAAAGGCGAAGTGCTGGCGGTCATCGACTCGACGCGGTTCAAAGCGGCCGAGCAGGAAGCCGCGGCCCAGGTACTATCGGCCCGCTCGAAGCTCGATGAACTCAAGGAAAGCACCACCCTCGAAATCAGTCAGGCGGAGTTTGAATTGGCGGAGGCCAAGGCGCAAATGGCCGAGGCCCTGTTCGTCTGGGAAACCGCCAAGGCGACCACGGGCGCGGCAATCGCCAAACTGGAAGTGAATCAAGCCGCCAAGAAATTCGAAGCGGCCGGCGAACGAGTAAAAGGCCTCGAAAAGAAACTGGCGATCGTACGCGACGAACCGCGAAAATTGCGAATCAACACTGCCATGCGCGACGTGCAAGTGGCCGAGTCGCGGTATTTGCAATCGAAGTGGTCCTACGACAACTGTACGATCCTGTCGCCGGTCACGGGGGTGATCCTCACCAAGAAGGCTGAAGTCGGCAGCTTGATTAACCCAGTCGTCGGCGGCGTCTCGACCAACTTGTGCGACATGGCCGACCTGAGCAAACTCGAAGTGGATCTGGAAATTCAAGAACGCGACATCGCCCGCATTCGCATCGGCATGATTTGCCGGATTCGGTCCGATGCTTTTCCTGACCGCCTTTACGAAGGCTACGTCGAACGCATGATGCCGATCGCCAATCGCGCCCGCGGTATCATCCCGGTTCGCGTCATCGTCATTCTCCGCAATGACGAGAAGCAGGGCGAATACCTGAAACCGGAAATGGGCGTCTCGGTCACGTTTATCAATCTGCAGTCCGCTGTCCGGGCCGTCACCAAGATGGGTATCGAGATTGGCGATCTGGTAAGCGAGAAGTTTCCGCCTCTTCCGAAGAAACTACCAATTCCCGCACCGGAGTTGAAGAAGTGACGTCGATTCCCAATCAACGCGCCATCGTCCGGGTTCGCGATCTTTACAAGTCGTTCACGCGCGGCACTGAGACGATCGAGGTTCTCCAGAAACTGACGCTCGTCGTTGGCGAAGCGGAGTTCCTGGCCCTCATGGGCCCATCGGGGTCAGGCAAGACGACGCTCTTGAACCTGATCGCGGGGCTCGATCAGCCGACCAGCGGCGACATTTTCGTCGGCGAGGACAAGATCTCGGCAATGTCTGAGAGCCAATTGGCCCGCTGGCGGACACGCAACGTCGGCTTCATTTTTCAGTTCTACTACCTGCTCCCCGTTCTGACGGCCTTCGAAAATGTGGAGCTTCCCTTGCTGCTTCTGCCGCTCAGCAAGGAACAGCGTCGGAAACAGGTGACAACCGCCCTCGATCTCGTCGGACTGTCGAATCGCATGTCGCATCGGCCCGGCCAGTTATCCGGCGGACAGCAGCAACGCGTTGGCATCGCTCGGGCCATGGTCACCGATCCGTCGCTGATCGTCGCCGACGAACCGACCGGCGACCTCGATGCGAAATCGGCCAACGACATCCTGAACCTGCTGGAAGTTCTTCGTTCTCAGTTGAACAAAACCATCATCATGGTGACGCACGACCCCCACGCCGCGGAACGCGCCCAGCGTACGCTGCACCTGGAAAAGGGGCGATTGGTGTTCGAAGAAGAACGCGTGCCGCAGGCGCGGGCGTGAGGCGAGCCGGCTCCCGTGAGGGGCCGGAGGAAGTGGCTCCAAGACTCCGGCCCCTGACGCATCAAGCTAAGAATTGAACCACAGAGACACAGAGGCACAGAGAAGAAAACGGAGAAAATACAACGAATAGGAAAGACGAAATTCGCTCGAAGTCTATTGCCTAATTTTCCTGCTTACTCTGTGTCTCTGTGGTGAAAAATCTTAACTTGATGCACATTGGCTCCAAGACTCCGGCCCCTGACGGGAGCCGGCTCGCCCTTTGACGAAATCCAGGAGTTCCAGCGGTATGTTCCCAGGCGCATCAGTTGAAACATCGCTCGGCGAGGCCGCGTTGTGGCTGTTGAAGGTGCTGGCGATCATCGATGTCACGGCACTCTTCGCGGGGATCGTTACGCTGCCGTTGTTCTTCTTCGTGCTCATGGTGCTGAACGGTTGGTTCTGGGCCCGCGATGAAGCGATGGCGAGCGACATCGAAGGAGAATCGAAACGCTCCCTGTTGCGCAAACTCGGTGCGCCGTTGCTCGTCTGGCTGGTGCCGATCGCCAGCTTCGCGGCCACTCTCTTCATGGTCGCGTATTTCTTCGGCAACGCCGGCACTCCGGGCGATGGCTCGGGCCCCAAGAAAGCCACCTGGGGTAAACTTCGCTTCGATGAGGTGACGCGTGCCATCGCCAAGAAAATGCCCAAGAAACCCGTCGAAGCGGCACCACCGGTTTCGGCTGATGATGATCTTTCCACCGGCGGTTCCGATCCGGAAGAGGACGCCCTTAAACGTCCTTTGCAATTGCTTCGCGCCGTCGGCTTTATCTTCATTCTTCTGGTCGGGCCCTTTCCGACGTTCGTCATCCTCTTGACGCGATTGCTCGGCCGCATGGGGATTGTGCTCATCATTCGCAGTCTCAGCCGCAACCTGTTGCGGACCTCGCTTTCGTACCTGGCCATTTTCGTCTTGGTGGTCGTCATCGTTTCGGTCTGGTCGGTGCTTACCTTCCTCGACGGCGTGACGGCGGAGAAGGAGAGCAATCTCAAAGCCATCATCACGGAAAAGAACCAGATCCCGAGCCAGATGAAGCCAAGCCACGAGGCGGGCCTGAAGGCATTGATCCAGGAACTTCCGGCAAAAAATCAACCAAAGCTCGGCGACGACGACATGATGACCTGGGCCTTCGTCGGCGGCTCGCTCGATCCGAAAAATCGAACTCCGAAGAATTCGCTCTTCCTCTTCTGCATGGAGCCGAAGAAGGTCCTCACCATGATGGACGGCCTTGAGGACCTCACCGGTGAGCAACGCAAATTGCTTCAGAAGGCCATGGACTTGATGGAGGCTGATCCGCGTCGAATTGTGCTGGGCAAGGAACGGCTCGCCCAGCTTGAAAAAAAGGTCGGCGACGAGATTGAATTGACCAGCTTCAATTACACGGGAATTGTCTTCAAGCTCAAGATCATCGGCGTCTTCCCCGAGGGGCGTTACGATCAGAGCGCGGTAATGAACCGGCGATACCTGGAGTTGGCGTTGCAGGATTATCAAGGGATCAACGGCAAAGACCATCCTTTGGCCGCCAAGAGCCTGAATCTGATCTGGATTCGCATGCCGGATAAACAATCGTTCGAACTCCTGGCCGAGCGCGTCAATTCCTCGGGCAAGTTCAATCCGGCCGTGAAGATGGAGACAGCGTCGTCGGCAATCGGCTCGTTCCTGGAACCGTTCAAAGACCTGGTTTGGGGCATGAAATGGCTGCTCGCTCCGGCGTTGCTTGTCACGATGTCGCTGGTCATCTCGAATGCCATCAGCATCAGCGTCCGCGAACGGCGGACGGAAATGGCGGTGCTCAAAGTGCTCGGCTTCCGGCCTTGGATGGTGATGGCTCTGGTGCTTGGCGAAGCGGTGCTGATCGGTTCGCTTAGCGGCTTCATGGCCACGGCGACGGCCTTCGCCGCCATCAACGCGATGGGCGGCATCCCGCTGCCGATCGCGTTTTTTCCCAAGTTTTTCATCCCCGCCGCGGCCCTTTGGTGGGGGCCGTTGATCGGTGCCGGCACCGCCGTGCTCGGCAGCATGATGCCCGCCTGGACCGCGAGGTCAGTCAAGGTTTCCGAGGTGTTTTCGAAGGTGGCGTGACGAAACAATTAATGGCGAGCCGAGCCGGGTGAATGCATGACGATCGAATAAGAATTTGAACCACAGAGACACAGAGGCACAGAGAAAACGCAAAGAAGAGGCGAAATTTCTTTGGCTGCGGCTCGGCTGTACTCTGCTTCTCTTCTTGTTTTCTCGGTGTTTCTGTGTCTCTGTGGTTCAACCGTCTTTGGTTTTGTTTTCGGCTTAACTTGATACACATGGGTGAATCAAGAAGTATCACCCGGCCGCTCACGCGGCTCGGCCCGCCGTGAAGTCGCAGCAGAAAGTACCATGATGGATTCCTCCACGCAAGAAACCCCCGCCGTGCGATCACGCATGTCCCAGCGTATTCGTTCGTTGCCATCCAGCCGATTGGCCACGCTCGTTATGCGCGTCGGTGGTGTCGCGCTCATGGTCATGGTGCTTGGCCTGTCGCTCCTGCCGCTCGCGGCCTTGTTGCTCATTTTGCCCGCCATCTTTCCCCAGGAAAGCGTTCTTTCCGACACGGTGCGGCAGAGTCAGAATCGCTGGATGAATCTCTTCCGACGGGCTTTTTATTTCCTCAGCGGCGTCACTCTCCTTGTCGCCATTCTCGCGTTTAGCACCGAAATCGTCACAATGCTGGGATTGAAGAGCCCCTATTTCGGCAAGCTGGCCCGGATGATGTTGCCAACTGATCTGGCCAATCGCTTGCCGAAGGCGATGGTCGATCAATGGCCGTACGTGCTACTTCTCGTTTACGCGACCGATCTAGTCATGCTCTTCGGCATCGCCAAGGTGCCTTTGAATTACAATCTGCGAAACATCGTGGTGCGTTGGCGGATCACGCTCCTCACGGGATTGGCGTTCACCGTGGTGCTTGCCTTGCTAACGGTCATGCTCGCCTTCGTCAATGGGTTGAACAATCTGACGTCGAACAGCGGCATCCCCGGCAATGTCTTCGTTCTCTCCGAAGGTTCCACGGATGAACTTTTCAGTTCCCTCTACAAGGGGGACATCAGCAAGATCGTCGATCAGTACACCGACGTGGACGAGAACGGAAAGCCGCTACCCACGACGATTCGCATCAAGCAAGAAGTCGTCTCGGGTGGCAAGATCAAGCTCTGCAGCTTCGAGACTTACTACGTCATCAATCATCCCGTGCCGGTGGCCGAGGGGGAGCGACCGCGGCGGCGCTTCGTCCAGTTACGCGGCATCGACGACTGGAGCATCGCCGAGAAAGTTCACAACATCAAGCTGCTGATGGGTGAAGGATTCGGCCGCGAAGGGGCCGTCGATGTCGGCAACAACAAGACAGCGTGCCCCGCGGTTCTGGGCGAAGGGGCGGCCTCGAAGTTTGCCGAGGATCTGGGCAAGCCGAGCCTGGCAGTTGGCGATCTATTCAAACTTGCCGACCGCGACATGATCGTGGCCGGCATCATGAAATCGGAAGGTTCGACATACGGTTCCGAAGTCTGGGTCACCTGGGCGTGGGCGTCGAAGTACTTCAACAAGGAACAATTCACGACGATCGTCCTCCGGGTCAGCGACGATTCGGAAGCGGGCGCTCGGGCCATGGCCAAGCATCTGAGCGATAACTTCCCCAATCCCCGCGTTCGAGCGGTCGATGAGAAGAAGTATTTTGAGGACCTCGGCAAATCGAACGATCAGATGCTTTCATCCGTGATTATCGTCGCGATCATCATGGCCATTGGTGGTGTGTTCGGTGTGATGAACACGATGTTCGCCGCCATCGCCCAGCGGACCAACGACATCGGCGTGATGCGCATCCTCGGCTTCAAGCGCTGGCAGATTCTCGTTTCGTTCATGCTCGAATCGCTGACGATCGCCCTCCTCGGCGGATTGCTCGGCATCTTGCTCGGCAGCTTATCGAATAACTTTCAGGTGACTAGCAACGTGTCGAGTGGCCAAGGCGGCGGCAAGACGGTTATCATGAAGATGGCCTTCGATACCGACATCATGATTTGCGGTGTCCTCTTCACCATCGTCATGGGCCGTATCGGCGGCCTGGTGCCGGCACTTTCCGCGATGCGGAAGGGGATTTTGGAGTCGTTGAAGTGAGAATGGCGAACTTGATTCCCTCTACTTTCCTCTTTACCAGATAGATTGATCGAGTACGATTACGAGTAGAATGCGATGGACAAGGTTCCAGCAATTCTTACGGAGGAACCCATGGACCAAACGGCTCTTGAGAGTCTGGAAAAGCGCGTAGCGGCCTTGGAAAAACAGTTGGCCGAAAGAAGCGAGACCCCAGCAACACCCGGTCAGTTTAAGGATTGGCGATTAGCCGTTGGAAAGTTCAAGCAAACTGAACTATCCGAGGAAGTCGATGCTGCGGGGAGAAAAATTCGCGAGGCGGATCGTCGCAAAGCGGGCGCATGATACTCCTCGATACCGATCACCTGACTTTGCTTAAGTATACGGCGAACCCTCGCTGTCAGGCTTTGCTCGCACGCATGAAAGCGTCAGATGATCAGGCAATCGGCACAACGATCGTTAGTGTCGAAGAGCAATGGCGCGGCTGGTTCGCTGTGATCGCACGCCACCACCGTGTCCACCGTCAGGTCAAGGCCTATGAGGAACTGGTCGAGCTTCATGCTTTCTTGAGTAGCTGGACAATCGTGCCTTTCGACGAGCGAGCAGCGGATCGATTCGAACACATTCGCAGCTCTGGAGTGCGAATCGGCTCGATGGACCTCAAGATTGCTTCTATCGCACTGCTTCATGATGCGTTGGTGCTATCCGCGAATCTTCAAGATTTTCAGAAGGTTCCTGGCTTACGCGTTGAGAACTGGTTGATTTGAGCCGTCGAAACCTTTGTTCGAACGGGGCACGACGCGCGCCTGTTCCATTGTCTTAAACTCAATCACGCTACCCGCTATTCCGCGCCTCCCCAATCCGCTTCCGCAATTCATCCATGGATGTCGAAGGCTCCAGATTCTGGCCAAAACCGATAATCAACGCCCCCTCTTCCCTGACGGCGTAGACCGGAACCAATTCCACGGAGATCTGCACCGTCACTGCCCGAAGCAACGCCTCTCCCTTCGGGCCATCGAGTACGATGCCCGGAAGATGGCCGCGCTTGAGCATTCGGACAATCGCCTCGGCCTGGTCGCCCTCGCCGCTGAAAAAACGAGTCCAGCGGTCGGTGGCCGAGCGAATGGCCGCGTGCAGGTCGAGGTCGGCACTGGTGGTCACCAGCACGACCTCGCCAACGCTGGGCAAGTGGTGGATTCCCTCGATAATCACATGCGGGCCGGTGAGCCCCTTCCAGACACGTGTACTTCGCATGAGCAAGTCGGGCAACCGCCACCAGAGAACGAGCAGCGTGAGGAGCGTCATCAACCCCGCCCCGAGGAACAAGAAACGCGGTAGGTGTTGGGCGTCGTAACTTGGTTTCAATTCCTCGTCGTGCTTGCGGATGTCGAGATGCTCGACGCCGCGCAGCATCGCTCGGCTGACAATCACTTCGTTACCATTCTCGATGCCGCGATGGACGTGGACGACAATCGGCGATGAACCATCTTTGGGCTTGCTCCCGCCGAGGATTTGATCAAGTACGCCTGGTGGCGGGGCATTAGGATCGGGCTTACGGCCGCCAGCTTGCGTCCCGTCGTTCTGCTTCACCTCGAAATAAACGGGCCGGCCGCGTTCGAGGTCGAGCGTCACTAATTTGCCGCGAGCGAAACCATCTTGCATCGGCACCTGTTCGACGAACTCGATCTTGCGGGCCAGGAAGACCAGGAAGAAAAAGAGTGCCGACGCGGCGATGGCACCGGTTACGTTGATGAAATTGCTGGTGGCGATCATGTCCCCCTTGCTCGTCTTGGGGGCGCGATGTTGCAAGAGGGTGAAGAGCGGCACGAGGTAAAAGCCGGTGCTGAAGCCGATCAGGATGATGAAGGCGACGAGCCCGGGGATGAAATCGAGCATGAGAGCGGCCATCACGCAGCCGGTCACCATGCCGAAGGCACCGATCGGGATCAGGCCGAGTTCGACCTTGCGGCCGGAAAGCCAGCCGGCCAGCGGGCTGCCGAGACCGATACCGAGCGCGACGGTGCCGACGATCACGCTGGTGCGCAGTTCATCCCAGCGAGGGTTCTGGCTCTCGCCGAGCATGTAGACCGTGGCCCGCATGAAGGCGACAACGAACGTGAAGAAGGCGATACCGATCACCGCGAAGATCAACGACTTGGAACTAAAGAGCGTCCGCAGGCTGCGAAACAGTGGCTGATACAGATATGGCGGAAACTTCAACGCCGGATTGGCGGCGGGCATGCGGTGAATCATCAGGCTGGCGAGGGAACCGATCACGGCCAGGATCAACAGGATGATGCCGATGACGTACTCTTCGCGCAAGAACAAGAACGAAAGCACGCCACCCGAAACCGTGCCCAGAATGACGGCCAGGAACGAGAGCGATTCGAGCAACCCGTTCCCTTTCGAAAGGAGATGCGGTTGCAGAATCTCGGGCATGACGCCGTACTTGGCGGGGACAAAAAAGGCCGAGTGCGTGCCCATCAGAAACACGGTCGAGAGGACAATCCACGAGCCGATCTGCGGGTTGCCGTGGGTGCCGAGCCAAAAGCCGAGTAGAGCTAACGCGGTGATGGCGATTTCCGCGAACTTCCAGAAAACGAGCGAGGCCCGCTTGCTGTAGCGATCGGAGAGATAACCCGCGAGCGTGCAGAAGATGGCCCACGGGGCGTAGAAGAGAATCGGCATCAGCGAGATGGCGGAGGCTTCCGTCATCGTCTGCGTGTTGATCGCGAAGAACATCGCCGACGCGTGGATGGCCTGATCGTTGAACGCGGCCAGGAACTGCGCGATCAACAGGCCAATGTACGTGCGATTCGCCAGAGTATTCGCGGGCTGATGGCCGGCCGTGGCGGGTGGAGAGTGCCCTTCGAGTGCCATGTGTCCCCTCGGTCCCTGGGTGGAAAATGGGTCGATTCGAGAGGATTACATTAACGGATCGTGAACGAGAAGGGAATGGGGTAAATCGATGTGGTGAGCCGGCCCCCGTCAGGGGCCGGAGTAGTTGAACAAGGCACGCCAGCAATAATCAAATACTCCGGCCCCTGACGGGGGCCGGCTCGCCAATTTACTTCGTCTCGCGAAATGCCGCGTTCGTGACGCTCATGCCCTTCTTCACGCGCTCGACTGTTTCTCCATGATCGACGGAGAAGGTGCCGCTCTGGTGGAAGAACTGTTCCCCCTTGACGGTGTCGTAACGCATCAGGATGTAGATATGTGAAATATCGGGGCGATACGTGGCCCAGGGTAGAAAGAGTGTATAGCCGTCGCCAAATACATCTTTCTTCGTGAGCTTCTGCAGCACGTCGGCGGGGTAAATATAGTGCTCGATCATCTTGGGGGGCGCCCCCTGACCGTGCGGCGTGGCGTCGAACAGATCGATCAGGAGTTTGCCGTCGCCGAGGTACGGCGCATTCAGGTCGGGGCCAAAGAGGTAAACGCGACCGGTCAGGCCCGGGATCGTCTCGCCGCCGCGTGAGGCGTCCGGAGCGTAAACGATCTTGTTTTCCCAGGCGGAAACGAGCCGGCCTTGTTGGCCGGCCTTCGGCTCCTCTTTATGGATTGACGTCTTGCCGAGCGCGAAACATCCGAGCGGGGCAAGGGCCGCGCACGCCATTCCGGCAAGTGCGGTCCGGCGATTGATACGGCTTATTTGCTTCGTCCGAAGAGGTTCCATCCTCTGGTCTCCTTCTTGTTCGTTTCTTCCGGGGCGGCCAGGGCGGGACCAGTTTCATTTTTCCGGCTGGGTGCTTCCGTGACGCCTCCTGCGCCGGGCGCGGGTTTTGCTTCCGGTTTCGGCAATACCGTCGGATCGGGAAGCTGCTGGAAGGCCGGTGCGACGATGTCGGGCATGCAATCTTCCTTGTCCTTGTCGTCCTTCCGCGGCAGGGCGTAAAGCTTGTCCCTTCCGTACATTTTGTCGACGTCCTTGAGGTTCCAGTCCATTCGCTTCATGTGCTCGAGAGCAACACGGTCGGCGTCGTCCGGCGTACGGATGATGCGAGGCGTGAGGATCACGATCAATTCCCGCTTCTCTTGCGATTGCGTACGGTAGCGGAACAGGGCTCCGACGTACGGCAGGTCGCCGAAGAACGGAATCTTATTTTCCTGCCGTGAATTCGTCTTGGTAATCAAGCCGCCGATCACGACGGTTTCGCCGTCGTCGGCGAGGATCGTCGTCTGGATGATCTGCGCGGCGAACGCGGTGGCGTTGAAGCCGTTCCCCAGGCTGATCGGCGAATCGAGCGGTTGAATGATCGACGGCTCGACTCGCATCAGGATGCGGCCTTCGGGACTGATGCGCGGCGTGACGCGGAGCGTCACGCCGACGTCGTCGCGATAAACGATTTGCGGCTGGAAAGTTCCAAGCGCCGTGAACTGGCCGCCGTTCACATACGGATAAATCTGGCCGACGGTGACGACGCCTGTCTGATTGTCGAGCGTCTGGATATTCGGAGTATTGAGGATGTCGATACGGCCCTGAACCTTCAGGGCACGCACCAGGATGTTGACGGTATCGCTGGCTCCCGAGAAGACGAAGCCGCCAATGCCGCTAGAACTGGCCCGGCCGACGCCCAAATTGCCGAGCCCCTGGAAGGCAACCGTCTGCGGGCTGGCCAGGTTGAACTGAGGCAACCCACTAGTGACGTTGTTAAATGCCAATCCAGGCACGGCCGTGATTGACGTCGCCTGAGTGACGGAAGTCCCTGGAGGAATTGGCGAACCGGTGGTACTTGTCAAACCCACCGTTCCGGTCGTGCCAATCAGTCCGCGATTGAAGAGAATCGGACTTTGCAAGCCGATCTCGACGCCGAACTCTTCGCTGTTTGACAACCGCACTTCGGCGATCAGGCACTGGATGGAAACCTGCGCCGGTTGCCGATCGAGCCGTTCAATGAGTTGCAGCACACGCGGATACCATTCCTGAGAAGCGCTAATCATGATCGAGTTGGTTACCGGTTCCGCGGCCAGTACCACGGCTTGGCGGAATTCCTGGTATCCGCTTAGCTGATTGCTGGCTTGGATGATCGAAAGCGAGTTGGTCAGGAAGCCCTGCAACGCGTTCACGACGTCGGCTGCCGCGGCGTTCCGCAGCTTGATGACCTCGTTCACGCGAGGCCGAGTATCCGAATCCTCGAGCCGACTGATGATGGCCGCGATCGTCTCCAGATCGTTTGGCGTGCCGGCGGCGATAATCGAGTTGGTTCGATCGTCGACACTGATCCGCAGGGAGATCAAGTTCGCCCCATCGGAAGGTGAGCCGGTGAGGGAGAGCAAAGGTCGCGAGTTTGCTTGGGCGTTAGCACCACCGAGCGCGCCGCCAAGAGCACCACCGCCAAGCCCGCCACCGCCGCCGAGAGGGCCGCCGCCTCCACCCAATTGACCGCCACCAGTTGCCCCCGCTCCGCCGCCGCCAAAGAATAACTGGTTGAGCAGATTGGCCGTCAGAACGGCATCGGCTTTTTTGAGCGTGAAGATGTTGATCTGGGCGCTCGCCGCGGAAGTCACGTCAAGATCGCGAACCAGGGCGAGGATCAATTCCATCGTCTTGGGGGGAGCGGAAACGATGAGGCTATTGGTGCGGACATCGGCATTGAGGTGGACGTCTTCGAGGAAGCCGGTCTCGAGCGGGGCGTTCTTGCCGTTGCTGCCAATGAAGCGCAGCGAAGTCGTCTTGGTGGTATTTTGCTGAAGCTGGCCCGAAGCACGATTGATCCCGCCGCCTAACCCGCCGCCGCCAAGTTGGCCGCCGCCCAGTCCCCCGCCGCCGAATTGACCACCACCGCCCAAGCCGCCGCCCTGGCCGCCGCCGAGCCCGCCGCCCGTGCCGCCGGTCGTGCCGGAGGCCGATTGCGGGTAAATGCCGGAGGTCAACGAGGTGAGCAGGACGTTCGCCAATTCATCGGAAAGGGCGTTTCGCAAGCGAATCACCCGGAGTTCATTGACGGAACTGGAGACGGTGTTATCGATGCGCTCGATCAGTCCGCGGATCTCCTCCAGGTCGGCCGGAGCCGCCTGCACGAACACGGTGTTGGTGCTGATATCGAAGGTGACGCGGATTTGATTCTGCGTCGGTCCCTCGTTCGGATATCGCTGGTTGTAAAAGTTCTGGACCTGATTCGCGACGGTGAGAGCGGAAGCCTTCTTCAGCGGGAAGGCGAAAGTCTGCCCCTGCGTGGGAATCGGTTGATCGAGCTTCTTGATCTCCTTCACGATGTCATCGAGCCGCGACTTCGGCGCGCCGATCATGATCGAATTAAAGCGAGCCAGGGGGAGCAAGAGAATCGACCCGGTCTGAGCGGGGGGCAATTGCTGTGTCTGGTGACCGCCGCCGCCCAGACCGCCGCCTTGCCCGCCGAAGCCGCCGCCCTGGCCGCCGCCGAGCCCTTCCTCCAGATCGGACGGATTGTTCGCACGGAAGATGAGAATGCCGAGTTCCTGGAGCGCCTCGACGGTCACGCTGGAACGCGGTGCTTGAATATCGCCTGTCAGATCCCTCTTCGCGGGATCTAACTTGGGCACTTCCTTTTCAATCTCTTTCTTGGGGACTTCTTTCTCGTCTTTCGACTGCAAGGCGAGCAATCGAGGATCGATGCGGATCGGTTCCGCGTACTGAACCTGGGTGATCTGTTGAGCGTTTCGCGGATCGAAGAAGAACAGCTTTGATGGGACTTCCGTGTCCCGTGATTCAAAAAAATCGGGCCCTCGTCCTTCTTCGTCGGATGGTGTCCTGCCGCCGCCGCCGGGGAATCCCCCACCGCCGAATGGATTGCCGCCCCCACCGCCGAACGGGTTGCCGCCGCCCCCCTGAAAGCCACCGCCGCCGAACGGGTTGCCGCCGCCCCCTCCAAAGCCACTGCCGCCGCCGAATCGACCGCCGCCCCCTCCAAAGGGTGAGCCAATGCCGCCGCCGCCAAGGTTGCCGCCTTGTTGCCGGGTAATGCGGCGGCCCTGAATCGCGTCGATCGCCTGTTGCACGTAGATCGGGTCGATCCCCTTCACGGACACGACTTTGACGGTGCGAGCCGACTTGGCCGCCGCGTCATCGAGTTCCTGGACGAGCAGTTTGACGTCCTCGAAAATTTTCTGCGGCGAGGAGACGACCAGGCTATTAGTGCGGTCGTCGTAGCTCAACGAAAGCTGTACCGGCTTGGGCCGGCCGGACGCGTCGAGCGGTTGCGTGCGTTGGACAGCGGCACCGCCGCCGCCGAAAAAGCTGAACCCGGACGCGCCGCCTTGCGAGGAAGCCTGGTTCGTGTACTCGCGGAATACATCGCGGACAATCGGGTAAACTTCGGTGACCGACGCGTACTGAAGCTTAATCATGTGGGTTTTGATCAGGGCTTCCGAATCGTCGAGGCCGGTGTCGAGCACTTTCTTGAGCATCATGTCAATCGTCATCAAGTCGACGACCGAGGCACGGACAAGCAATGAGTTAGTGGAAGGATCGGCCACGATGCGGACCCGCGGCTTGTCGGCCGATGCGTCGGCGTTCTTGGCTCCGCCGTCACGTCCACCGCCGCCGAACGGGTTCCCACCGCCGCCAAATGGGTTGCCGCCACCGCCGAATGGCAATTGGATGCCGCCCCCTTGACGCGGGTTTTGATCGCGTTGGCCGTTGAACCAGGCGTCGATGATGCGAGCCGCTTCGACCGCATTGGCCTTTTTAAGGCGGATCACCGTGAAATCGCCTTCGCCAGGCGATTGGGTGAGTAGTCGGATCAGTTCCGAAACTTTTCCGACAGCTTCGGGATCTTCACTCTCGATAATCAGGCGATTGCCGATCGCGGTGATATTGACCACCTTGCCGACTGGCTCACGCTTTGGTTCTCGCGGGTCGAACAACGGCTGATTCGCGGCCACGAGTGTCGTTGAATCGAGCGTCGAACTGGGGAGTTGGCTCTTGGTCTTTGGCTCGGGGAGCAGATCCTTTTTCGGCGTCGCGGGCTCCTCGAAGCCAAGCTTGATCAACTTCGCATTGTAGCCAAGATCCAGCATCATGCGCTGAAGGGCCTCGGCCAGATTGGCGGTGTTCCCTTCCTTGACGGTGATTGTCGCCCGCCGCATGCCGAGACTGCTGCCGCTCGGGGGTTCCAAGACCGCAAGTGCCTCGACGACCTTCTGGACCTGGTCGGTGGTTCCCTTGATGATGATGCCGTTGCGTTCGTCCTCACCGATGTAGGGGCCGCCCTTGACGGGATCGCCAAACATCGTGCGGAGTTGCACCGCGACCTTGGCCGCGTCGAGCGAGGCGAGCGACACGACTTTTGTGACATCGCCCTTCACCTCGGTCGCTCCCGAGATGTGCTTCATGATATCGGCTTGGTCCTGCGGGCCGGCCCAGACCATGATCTGACTGTTGCCGATCGCCCAGATCTTCAAGCTGGGCCCTGGCTTAAAGATATCCGATAACGACTTGGCCCAAGTTTCCGCCGTTCCAGGCTGAACAGGGTAGGGCTTCATCATTGGTTCGCCGACAGCGATTGGGATGCCCTTGTCGATCTCGTCGAGAATCTTCTTCGCTTTGCTGATGATGTCGGCTGGGCCGTTCACGTGGATCGTGTTCAACCGCTCGTCGGCGGTGAAGGAGTACATGCGGACGCGTTGGGCCGGAACAGCCGGACCCTTTGGGTCGCGATTTCCCCCCATGGGTACAGCGAGTGCCGCCTTGATCGCTTCGCGCGGGTCGCCCAAGATGCGGATCAGTGTTTCTTCAGCCGCCCGGGCCTTAATGCTTTTGAGAACGCGCACGTACGTGTCGTTCTGGTTTTCCTGATCTTCCAGTTCCTTCAAATCCTTCAGAACACGGCGAATGTTGGCAACTTGATCGATCAGGATCAATTGATTCGACTTCGACAGGGCCTGCACGACCGCGAACTTTCCCATCAATACGCGGATTTCAGGGGCCAGATCATCCACGTTCATCGTTTTCAATTGCACGACGACCTGAACCATCTCCTTCGAGCCGCGATCCTGGAGATCTTCGATCGAAACGCGCGGCACCTTGGTGGCATCCGGCTTCTCATCGACGGGAATGATTGTGAAGTAGCCATCGAGCCGCGACAGGATGTGGCCATTGCTAATCAGGGCGTCATTCAGAATGTCGATGATCTCGGTGATCGTATATTGCTTGACTTTGCCATCGACGCGCGGCGGCAGGAACTGGAAAGTCCCGGGCGGCGGCTTTACTGTGCTGACGAATGCCAGGCCGCTTTCCTTACTAAACCAGCGGATCACCTGGTCCCAAGACGCGTCGGCGAATTCGAAAGCGATCAGTTTCGCGCGGGCTTCGCTTTTCTTCGTCTCTTCCTTCTTTGGCTCGTCCTTTTTGATTACGTCTAGCTTGGGTTCCTCTTTTTTCACTTCCTCCTGCTTCGGTTCTTCCTTCTTGAGCGCGGGAGGGGGGGTGTCAAGGACACGGGGTTCGGGAGCAAGTTCGGGCGGAGTCTTCACTTCCTTGACGGACGGAATCGGCTCGGGCGGTGCGAAGATCAAGAGTTCTTGGCTGAACGCAACCCCCACGCCGACCGCGGTCAACAGGGTCGTTCCCGCGAACGTTCGCAGCCAACTCTTGGGCCAGAAATTCAAGTTGCATGTTTTGGCCATTCGTTCCAACTCCCTACTATCTGAATACCGCTCGACATTTCGAAAACGAAACGGCGATCGTCCCGGAAGCTGCCGGGCCGCATCATCGTAACATTCGGCATAACCGGTAGAGTCGCATGACCTATTTCTCGAATCTCACATAAAAGGCTAATGTCTCGGAATATTGTATGCCGCGGGAAGATGGGCCATTGACATCTTCTCTTCAGTTTGAGCGAATTGGTGAGAGCATGCAAAGGAAATGCGGCATCGCTCATGAGTCGCTCATCATTCGACGTGGATCGATTTCGTTTAGCCGCTCTTCGGAACGGTTTCCGGAGAAGAGCGCGACGTGTCTGGGTCAGGCTGGAAAGCCTGACGCCGATAAATCCATGCGAGCGGATTGTGCCGACATCGGCGATGGAGAAGAAACGAGCGGATCGTGATTTCGGTGGTGCGAGGAACCCTCCTCATTGCCTGCCCCAGAAATCACCCCTCGAAAGGGTTGCTATGATGCGGAACCAAGCACAGGGACGGAAAATGATGAGCCAACACCGCCGAGGCAGCGGTTGGTGGGCTGCTCGATTGCTCGCGGGCGGTACCGTCATGGCCGGCTTGGTAATCATGGCCGTGCCGATGGTGGCCCAACCTCAGCGCAGTGCCATGATCCCTGAACAACCGCGACTTCCAATCTCCCGCGTGCCGGAGATGACGGAGCCCAACTTCATCATTCCGATCCAAGACGAGCGGCCCCGGCCGGCGCCCATGCCCCCGGTAGAGAAGATGCTGAAGATGACCGAACCGAACAACATCAGGCCAGTTCAAGACGAACGCCCCCGCCCCATGGCCCTGCCGCCGGTCGACAAGATGCCGAAGGGCGGCGCGGCGGAACTCCCGCCGGCGCGTCCCGTACTGCCGTTCGGTCCCGACAAAGTGCGCCTGCCGCAGCTCGGTAGCGATCCGGGTCCCCTCGGTGCGACTCCGAAGCCGACCGAAGAAGACCTCAAGGATTTCAACCAATTCGTTGAAGATGTCATTGATCCTCGTCATGTGCTCGACATGATCCAGGGACGTCCTCGTTTGATTCTGTTGAAAGAAACACCCTCGCAAATCCAGGTCGCTGACGATAGCATCCTTGGCTACAACCTGCTGACACCCAAACAGTTCACCATTTTGGGCCGTCAGGTTGGCACCACGGTGATGACGCTTTGGTTCCCCGATCCGAAGGATAAGACGAAGGACAAGATCCTCAGCTATCTCGTTCGCGTACTTCCCGATCCGGACATCAAGAAGCGTATCGAATTGATCTACCGAGCGCTCGAAAAAGAAATCAACAAGGTGTTCCCGGATAGCCGCATCACACTGACGCTGGTCGGCGACAAAGTCGTGGCCAGTGGCGAAGCCAAGGACATTGCCGAGGCCACGCAGATCTTGCGGATCATCCGGGCCAACCAGCCGGACGCTCAACGTCTCCCGATCAACAATATCAACATCGAACTAAGGCCATCCGACCTGACCAGCGGAGCGGGGACTCCGGGGCTCGACAGCTATTTGACGGCCGGCGGACCAAACGTCATCAACAACATTCGCATCCCGGGCGAACAGCAAGTGATGCTGCGTGTAACCGTGGCGGAAGTAAGCCGAACGGCCGCCCGCACGATCGGCCTGAACTTCAACATCATCAACAACCGGGGGCAGACGGTTTTTGGCCAGCAGACTGGCGGCATCTCCATCACCGGGAACGTTACCACCCAGAATCTTGGCTCAAACCTTACAGGCGGAGTGGTCGCCAACATCCCGATCTTGTTGGATAACGGGCAAATCCCGATCGCGATCAACGCGCTAAAGACGTTGAACTACGCGAAATCACTTGCCGAACCAAATCTGGTGGCGATTAACGGCCAGACGGCTTCGTTCCGTTCGGGCGGTTCCTTCCCCGTACCCGTATTAGCCGCGGGCGGCAACAACGGCTTCAACGGCAACAATGGCGGCGGCAATTTGCAGGGTGTGCAATTTGTGCCGTACGGGGTGCAACTCAACTTCACGCCCATCATCACCGATCGCGATCGAATCCGCTTGCAGGTGCAAGCGGACGTGAGTACGCGTGATGTCGGTACCGGTGCCACCGTCGGCAATACCGCGATTCCCGGCTTGAATTCTCGCAATTTCAATACGACCGTGGAAATGCGCGAAGGGCAAACTCTCGCGGTCGCCGGCCTGATCCAAAGCAATATGGCGAGCGAAAGCAATCGTGTACCGTTCTTCGGCGACATTCCGATCTTGAACCGCTTCACCGGAATCGACCGGATCCAGTCGGGCGAGTCGGAACTCGTCATCTTGATTACACCCGAACTGGTACATCCGCTCGAAAAGAAAGAAGTCTCGAAGCTACCTGGTGCCGATCTTTTCGAGCCAAGCGATCTCGAATTCTACTTCCTTGGACGGCTCGAAGGCCGGCGGACGATGGAGTATCGCTCGCCCATTCGGAACGACATCCATCGCATGATTCAGTACAAGCATTGCGAACAGAACTACATCTTCGGGCCCGTTGGACACACGGACGATCCCAACTATCCTCTGATCCCTTGATGCCGCACGAGCACGGCGGGTATGTCGATCTGACTTCATTTGGCGGCAAGGAAGGTAATGATGATTGTTCCACGAAAATTCATTCGGGCCACGACGCTCTGGGGTTCCCTGGCTTTCCTGGCCGCTGGAAGCGGCCTGGGTTGCCACCATACCTCAACCTGCGCACCCGCCGAAGGCGAACTTTACGAAGGCGGCCACGGAGGCTGGCGCGGCGGCGGGCACGGCTCCAAAAACTGGCGTGATCCGTGTGCGGACATCCCCAAGGGCGCGATCCCGCAGCCGGTGGGCACCTATGCTCGCGAATTCATGTTTCGGCAAGCCTCGAAGGCCGAGGCGGATGATTTCGTCATGTACCTCTACGAGTTCGAAGAGAACTCCGCCCAACTCGGGCCGTTCGGGCGCAAACATCTCGTGAATATCGCCCGGCGTTTGCCCGACGCGCCATTCAATGTTTTGATTGAATCAGGTGCCGACCCCCGGCTTGACGAGGAACGGCAACTTGCTATTGTCACGCTCCTCGCGCAAGCGGGAATCGCTGACCCCACGAACCGCGTCCGCGTCGGCTACCCGAGCGCGGAAGGGCTTTACGGCGACGAAGCACCTGCGATCTACGGGGAACTTGTCAGCGGCAACAGTGGTGCCAGAGAAGGCGTCGGCGGTGCAGGATTTGGTGGTTACGGGGGAAGAGGCGGTTACGGCGGCGGCTTGGGTGCCACCGGCGGCTTCGGTGCACCGATGTACGGTTCGGGCGGCGGTTTTGGCTTCGGTCGTTGATTCCATGGAAGGATTCCAACATGCGGCAGCGACTTTCCCAGTTCGCCCTCGGGCTATTCGGCACGGCTTTATGCATCAGTGCCGGCTGCCTCGGCATCGACCGGAAGACCTTCGATCCCGGTTCGCTCAAGGTCAATTCCGAAATGGAATCTCCACAGAAAATGGAGCTCCCCACGAAGGAGGGCGCGAAGGCTTGTCTGGCGACGGCCCAAATGCTCGAGAAGAGCGGCAAGAATCCGGAAGCCATCGCCCTTTACGAAAAGGCCCGTACCTCCGACCCTTCCCACAAGAATGTGTGTCGGCGCTTGGCCGTCCTTTATGATCGTCAGGGGGAATTCGAGAAGGCGGAGATCGAGTACAACAAGGCGATCGCCTTGTTCCCTCGCGATGCGAATTTGCTCAACGATGCCGGCTATAGCAATTTCTGCCGGGGCAATTGGACACTGGCCGAGGACTATCTACGCCAGGCCATCGAAATCGATCCCGACATGAAGCGAGCCTGGACGAACCTCGGCATGGTGCAAGTGCACCAAGGGAAAGTCTCCGCCGCGTATGAAACTTTCTTGCACGCTGTTCCCGAACCGCAGGCTCGGTGTAATCTCGCGTTTGCTTTTATTCTTATGGGAAATCAAAAGGACGCGATCGCGCAGTATCGTCTCGCGTTGGAACTCGATCCCAACCTGCAAATCGCTCGCGATGCTCTTACCAAACTGGAAAACCCCAAGCCGAAGGGCCTGCCGGTGATTCCGAAAAAGTCGCTCTCCGACCCCACACACGACGACGCACCGATCACGACGGCGGACCTTCCGCCCGCGATTTCGAAAACGAATCCTACTTTGACGAATGTTAGCAAGTGATTGCAAAGCGAGTGGGCCGCCTGCCGGCCCACTCGCTTTTATTCGCGGTGCAATTCGATCACAGCCCCTTCATCCGATCCAAGATCTTCTGAATGAATTCGCGGCGTTCCGTCTCGCTGAATGGACCCTTTCCTTCTCGCGCGAGGGCCAGGGCCTTTTCGTATTCCTGGGTCGCTCGCACTCGATCGGCCAAACCGACGTGGGCCTCGGCCAAGTGAAGTTGCATGCGCGGATCGGAAGGGAATTGCCTGCTTGCGTCGCGGAAGACTTTTTCCATCTTGCCGTATAGTCCCGGCTCGACCTTCTGCAACGCGGCTTCTCGGTAGACCTTGCCCAGGGTATCCAGAAACTCGGGCGACAGCCGTTCAACCGCGATCGGCTTTTCTTTGGGGGGATCTTGCGGGTTGGTCGGCTCTTTCATCACCCGACGGACCAGCTTCAAGCTCTCCGTCATGTTCTCCGCCGACTGATTGAAGTGCTCGGCGAGAACCCAGGCCAGGTTCACGTGGGCGACGTAGTTCTCTTTGTCCTTTTCCAAAATCGATTTGTAGAGATCGCGTGCTTTCGCCCAGTCCTTCCGTGCCAAGGCAATCTGCGCTTCGAATAGAAGCGCCGCCATGTTCTGTGGTTGTTCGCGGAGTGCTCGCGTCACAAACGCTTCCGCGCCGTCCAACTGGCCGGCTTGCTGCCACGTCTGCGCGTATGAAATCAGCGTATACGCACGAAGATCTTTCAGGCGTTCCTGCCGGCGTTTCTCGAGCGAGGGAACGTCGCTTTTCGTCAATCGCTTCTCGGCTCGCTCGGCGGATTCGGCGAGGAAGATCTCCGCTTCGTTCTGGGCCTTCTCCAGGCGTCCGGCGACTAGGTCTTGCCGGATCGACTCGAAAAGCGGCAGCGGATCGTCGGGCGCGACCTTCCGCCAGCGCGCGGTCCATTCCGCGGCGCGAGCCGTCTGATTTCGACGAGTTTCGTCGTTCGACGCAAGGGCGAGCTCGATCAAGCGGTTGAGGACGGCCTCGCTGCGTTGCTGACTCAAATCGAGCGTGTTGAAGGCGAGATCCGGTCGATTTGCAAGCATCCAGAATTGCGAGAGGAATAAGGCGATGGACGGGGCATCCAGGCCGCTTTTGGTCGCTCGCTCGCGCCAACGGTTCAAGGCCGCCCACATGGTTTTCGTGCCGGGCCAAACATCGGCTTCCGTACCGATTTCATCGCGCCGCAACGCCGCGAACGCGGCGATGGAGTAAAGGATCGCCTCGTCCTTGCTCTCCGCGCTGTACTTCGCGACGGCATCGAGGACTTTTGCCGGGTCGGTGTCGGCAAGCCCGAGGAGCGAACGCAGCAATCCCATCCGGGCGGCATCTCCGACCCGAGTGTACTCGCGGGCTTTCCAGAATACGTCGGCCGCTTCGAGATGCTTGCCATCCGCCAGGAGTTGTTCTCCCTTCCAAACCTGGAATTGCCCATTGCTTTCGTGCTTGATGACCGCCTTCTCGAGCAGTTGCTGGCGTGTTTCTGGATTCGCGGTGGTACGGATCAGCAACGCTTCGATCGACGCATCGCGCGGTAGTTCGAGCAAAAGCTTTTGTCCGCGATCCCGGTCACCTCGATTCAACAGGGCAACCGCGAGAACGCGCTTGGTGGCTTCGTCGCGTTCGCCGGGAAAGTTGAGCGGGTTTTCGAGATAGGCCAGGGCCTCCTCGGTGCGGCTGGTTCGTATTAGCCACTCCGCCCAGAATCGTTTCACGGCCGCATCATTGGGATTTTCACTTTGGAAGGCCAAAATTAAATCATCGGTCTTTTTCACGCGAAGCTTCGCGGAGTCGGCGTCGATCTTATCGCCCGGAGCCGGCAATATTGAGAAGGTAACTTCCGCGCGAAGCACTTCGACGGAACGGGGATACTCCGCCTTCAACGATTTGAGTTCCGCCTCCGCTTTGCCGCGTTGCCCCGTGCGAAGGAAGTAGTTGAAAATCATCGTCCGGGCGAGACGATTGGCATCCGATGGAGCCTTCAGGCGTTTGATCGAGCGTGCCGCGGCATCTTGATCGGCGCGAACGATATCGACCTCTTCCGTGGTGATTGGGACAACAGGCGACTGCTGAACGGACCGCTTGGCACGCGAGCGGTTCAACTTTTCGGTCGCGATCTCCAGATCGGCAACCACGCTCAAAAGTGCCAGTTCCTGAGGATCGCGCAGAAACTCCATGATCCACGCGGCTTCAGCGGGTGACATTTTCTCGATTTTGGTGTAAATCTTTTCGAGTTCCTTCAAAACCACGGCCGCTTCGCTCGACTGCTGAGTCGTCAAATAGACATTGGCGAGCAAGATAAGAGCCCGCGGGCGAAGATCCGCCGATCGGGGAGTTTTCAAGGCTGTTTCCAGAAATGCTCGGGCCGCGGCAAACCTGCCGGCCCTCATCTCAATCGCCGCCTTTTGCACCGACGAAATTGCCGTCGCTCTCGGGTGCTTGAGTTGGTCGAGCGCGTCGAGATGCGGTTTGATTTCCGCTTCCTTTTCTCCTCGCGAAATCTGAATTTCGATCGCGGCCGCGTGCAAGTCAATGATCTCCAGAATACGCCGCTCTCGTTCCGCTTTTTGCCGCTCGCTCTTTTTCTCGTCTTTCTCCTCGACAATCCCCTCGGGTGGGATCAGTTTCATCCCCTCGTCGATCCATTTCAGGGCTCGCGTTTCGAGCTCGCGCTGGGCGGGGACATTTCCCATTTTCCCTTCGAGATATCCCTCCTGAATGAGCATGCGTGCGAGGGCGGAGAAGGCCAAAGGTCGATTGACGCCCGCTTCCACCAAGGCGCGGGCCAATCGATCGCTACCGACTTCCTGCCTGATTTGATTGCTTGTATCGGCGATGATGCGGGCGAGTTTCTCGAGGTGATCTCGCACCGCCGACCATTCGTCGCTCGGTTCGGTGCCGAGAGCAGCTCGGGCTCGTATCGCCGCGTTGATATTCGATTCAAGCATTCGGGTACGGAACGGTGCGCCATGCTTGATCTCGCCGAGGGAAGCCGTGACCTCGCCCAGCGACTGCAGAGCCAAGAAGAGTGGTTCTCTGTTTCCCTCGACGCGTAGCACGTCGATGCC
>JAIOQJ010000109.1 GCA_021413475.1 Planctomycetota bacterium
GTCATCTCTCCGCATGCCCGCATGGCCGACGAGTTCCGTCGTCCGAGCCCCGAGCAGCCGCCGCGCTCGGTGATCGCCGGCTACCACTGGTTCACCGACTGGGGCCGCGACACGATGATCTCGCTCGAAGGCTTGACCCTGTCAACAGGAAGGGTGGCGGAGGCCGGGTATATTCTTCGTACTTTCGCTCGCTATGTGCGCGATGGTCTGATTCCGAACTTCTTCCCCGATGGCGAAACGCAAGGCGTCTATCACACGGCCGACGCAACGCTCTGGTTTTTCCACGCGCTCGATCGTTATTTGGAGCGTACGCAAGATTTGGCAACTTTGAAGCGGTTGCTGCCGACTCTTCAGGACATCATTCATCATCATCTAGCCGGCACCCGTTTCGGCATCGGGATCGATCCTCGCGACGGACTACTCAAACAGGGACAGGAAGGCTATCAACTCACGTGGATGGACGCCAAGGTGGGCGATTGGGTGGTCACTCCGCGACGCGGCAAGGCCGTCGAGATCAATGCGCTCTGGTACAACGCCCTGCGTCTGCTCGAGGGCTGGGTGGCCGCGGAATTGGGGACCGAGTCATCTCAACCGCTGCGTGAACAGGCCAATCGCGTTTATGCGAGTTTCAACAGGCGATTTTGGAATCCAAAGAGCGGTTGCCTTTTCGATGTCATCGATTGCGAAAAGGGAAACGATCCGGCATGCCGGCCCAATCAACTTTTTGCGATCTCGTTGCGGCATCCTGCCCTCGATCCGGCCCGTTGGAAGGTGATCCTTGAAATTACTGAACGCGAGTTGCTGACGCCTGTCGGTCTGCGGTCGCTCGCCCCGGGGGACACCGACTTCAAATCGCGATACTTCGGCGACTTGCGGGCTCGCGATGCCGCTTATCATCAAGGGACCGTATGGGCTTGGCTGATCGGGCCGTTCCTGGATGCCTGGATGAAAATTCATCCGGACGACAAAGCCGGTGCTCGTCGAAAACTGGAGGGGTTCATTCCCCATCTGAACGAGGCTTGCATCGGTTCGATTAGTGAAGTCTTTGACGCCACGGAGCCATTCACGGCGCGTGCCTGTATCGCCCAAGCGTGGAGTGTGGCGGAGGTTTTGCGTTGTTGGGTGAAGACAGGGTCTTAGACTAAACTGGCGAGCCGGCTCCCGTAAGGTGCCGGAGTATTCTAACACTACTCCGGCACCTTACGGGAGCCGGCTCGCCATATCAACTCTTCGGCCGCGTATCCGCGGGCCCTGGACCGGGCGACAGGTTCATAGCCGTATTCACCAACCCCACGTGGGTGAACGCCTGTGGGAAGTTACCCACAAGCCGGCCTGTTCGAACATCGTACTCTTCGGAAATTAGGCCGACGTCGTTGCAGAGACCCAGTAGCTTCTCAAAGAGGGCTCGCGCCTCGGCTTCACGGCCCATCAAGTGCAGATTGTCGGCCAGCCAGAAGGTGCAGGGGAGAAACGCTCCTTCGCCAACAGGAAGGCCATCCACGGATTCCTTGGGAATGTAACGAGCCACAAAGCCGTCGGACATCAGGCCTTTTTCGATGGCCGCGACGGTGCCGAGAACCCGCGGGTCTTTGGCCGGGAGGAAGCCGACCAGAGGGATCATCAGCAAGCTCGCGTCTAAATCCGTCGAACCGTATGACTGGACGAACGAGCTCATATGGGCATTGAAGCCCTCGCTGCACACCTGAGCATGAATCGTCTCGCGTAGTTCCTTCCATCGCTCGAGAGGCCCTTCGAGCTTGAATCGCTCCATGGCTTTGACGCCACGATCGATCGCGACCCAGGCCATTACTTTCGAATGAGTGAAGTGGCGGCGCGGGCCGCGGACTTCCCAGATTCCTTCATCGGGTCGCGTCCAGGCGGATTCAACGAACTCCAACAATGTCCGGCAACTGGCCCAGGCATCCGCCAACGGTTCGAGGCCCAACACTCGGGCGTGATAGAGCGCGTCGATGACTTCGCCATAGACGTCAAGTTGAAACTGTTGGGCGGCTGCGTTGCCGATGCGGACCGGCTGGGATCCTTCATAGCCAGGCAGCCAGGTCAATTCCAGTTCCGTCAGACGGCGTTCGCCTCCGATGCCATAGAGGATTTGCGTCTCGGCTGGCCGACCTGCAATCGCTCGCAGCAGCCAAGCACGCCAGGCATGGGCTTCTTCCAGGTAACCGGTCTTGAGAAGCGAAAAGAGCGTGAAGGTGGCGTCGCGCAGCCAGCAGAATCGATAGTCCCAGTTGCGAACACCGCCGAGATGTTCAGGGAGCGATGTGGTTGGAGCGGCAACGATGCCGCCGGTGGGCGCGTAAGTCAAAGCCTTTAGCGTGATGAGAGAACGCAACACGGCCTCACGCCATTCTCCGCGATAAGTGCAGCGGTTCGACCATTCGAGCCACCATTTTTCAGTGCCCACGATGGCCCACCAAGGATCGATCGGTGCCGGCATTTCTTCGTGCGAAGGATGCCAGATCAAGGTGAACGATTCACGCTGGCCTGCCACCACGACGAACTCGGCGACGACGTTGAACCCTTCTCGTTTCAACGGGATTGGCGTCACCAAGACCAGCCGGTGCACCAGATCGGGCACCTTCGCCCGTACCGGCATGCAGTCGGTGACAGTAACCGAACCGTCTTCAGTCTCGTAATCGGTTTCGAGAACGAGCGTCCCTTCGCGATAACGTCGACGAATCGAACGAACTTCACCCATGGGTGTCAACAGCCAGCGGCCATGGTCGGGCGTACCCAGCAATGCGGAAAAACAAGCGCTGGAGTCGAAACGAGGCAGGCAGAGCCAATCGATGGAGCCTTCACGGCTGACCAAGGCGGCCGTGTAGCAATCGCCAATCAGTGCGTAGTCTTCGATGCGTGAGGGCATTGGAGGTTCCGTCGCTTCGGCTCGTGGGAGAGGGAAAATCTGATTCTAATGTAGGACAGGTCTCCCAGCCTGTCTTTGAATCGAGACAGACCGGGAGCGCACTGCGTTAACGCGGCTGTGCGATCCGAGTGGGCGAATCGCTGGAGGGGAAGGCTTCTTGAGCGACGTCGAGATCGACACGGCCGTCCACCTCCAGGGCCATCAAGTCCGAAGTTTGGCAACGGCTCGACACGGTGAGAACGGGGCAGAGTGCTCGGCGAACGATCTGCTCTGCGATGCTCCCCATCATGAACCGCTTAAGCCCGGTGCGGCCATGCGTGCCCATGACCACCAAATCGGCAACAATATCGTTAGCGACACGGAGAATCTCCGTGACGGTCTCGCCTTCTTCCAAGCGGCGTTCCAACGTGAGCGAATCAGCAGACTGCTGCAACGTTTCAAGTTGTTCCTGTACCTCGTACTTGAGGAACTCGGCATGAGAGGGAATGGCACCCTCCGCGAATGCGACGTAAGGGGGTGCCATCACATGCAGGACGATCAGGTGCGCTTCGCTGTCGCGCGCCAGCCGGCTCGCCAGGTGAAACGCGTTCATGGCACAAGGCGAAAAGTCGGTTGGATGCAGAATAGTATGAATCGGTAACATGAGATTCTCCCTTCGGAAGAACGGGCGAATGTTCGCCGGCTACTTCGTGGCCTCAGTCGATACTTCGATTCCGAGTGCCGTCGCCAGTTCAATCTGATGATCCTGCTCCTGCACGAGGATCGCCCGTATGTGCTCGGCCATGGCGTACTCGCCGAGCGCCTCGCACTGGCGGACTCGCTCACGGTAATGCTTGATCGTCTCCGTCTCGTTATCTAGATCAAAGCGCAGCATCTCCTCCGCCACGTGCGATGTCTTGACCGGTTTGGGCGTCACCGTCGGCATGCCGCCCAAGTAATCGATTTGCTTGGCGATGGCCAAGGCGTGTTGGAGTTCCTCCGCTGCATGCACTTCCAACTCAGCTGCGATCTTCATGTATTCGGGTCCCTTGATGAGCTGAGAATACACGACGTAGCCGATGATGGCCTGATACTCGCGAGAAAGATCCTCGTTCAACAGATCGATCAATTGCTGGCGTCCCACGCGCGGAGCTTGCCTTTCCGATGGCACGGCGACGTTCGGTTTTAGCGTGTCGATCATTTCATTCTCCCCAATTCGAGTTTGTATGTTGTGACTGCAGGGCGGCATCAACGCTTCGGTCCTACTTCGACTTCGACCTTCTTCTTGTCCCCCGCGCCCTCGCCGTTCCCACGGATATCCACGTTGACGCCGGGCGCGCGAACTTTGATTTCGCCCTTGTCGTCAGGGTTTGGCTTCACTTTTTCCGTGGTGGTTGACGACTGGCAGCCGATGACGAAAAACGCCGACATGGCAGCAACTAAGAATGATCGCAACATTGAAATAACCTCCCTGATGTCGATGGGGCGAAATGTCCTCGGTGAATGAAGAAGCAAGAAGCATGCCGTTCACTAAAAGCAAATGGGGCCAGTAAATAGGGTTGCGTCGCAATCCGTGCTCTTCCTTAGATTGCGCATCAATCTGCCGGGTAAAGAGAAATCGATTGCCGACGCCCGTCGGCCCGATCGGCGCCTTTTTCTATAATCACTCGATGTCATTCGCGATCCGCTGCACTAACTTGATCAAGAGCTATCCAGGCCGGCCGGTGGTCGAAGCCGCGCGCGGTCTAGATCTCGAAGTAAAGACTGGCGAGTGTTTCGGTTTGCTCGGCCCTAACGGCGCGGGCAAGACGACCACCATGGAGATCCTGGAAGGCCTGCTCGACGCCACTTCCGGCGAAGTCGAGATTCTCGGGTTGCACTGGGGCAAGAATGACACGGCCATTCGCCAGCGGATTGGCATTTCGCTTCAAGAAACACGGATGGCCGACAAACTGACCGTCCGCGAAACAGTTGGACTTTTCCGCAGCTTCTACCATCGCGGCATCGATCCCGACGAAGTGATCCGGCGCGTCTCGCTGGAAGAAAAAGCTCGCAGCTACGTCGTGAAACTATCCGGCGGCCAACGTCAGCGGCTGGCGGTCGCCTGTGCGTTGGTTGGCGATCCGGAACTTCTGTTTCTCGACGAGCCGACCACGGGTCTGGATCCGCAATCACGCCGGCAATTGTGGGACGTGATCAACGCCTACCGCACGTCAAACCGCTCCGTCATGTTGACGACTCATTACATGGATGAGGCCGAGCGCCTCTGCGATCGCGTGGCTGTGGTCGATCAAGGGAAAGTGATCGCCTTGGGCACACCTCGGGATCTTATCGCCCGCATCGGCGGCGAGCATGTCATTGCGTTTACACTTCTGTCTTCCGAGAAACAAGCACTTGATGCGGAAACGCTCAAGAGTCTGCCAGCCATCCAGTCTGTCTGGATGGAGTCGGATAGCTATTGCCTATCGGTTACGGAACCACATGTCGCCTTGCCGGCCTTGCTCGATGGGCTTCGGCAGCAAGGCCGCGAGTTGGCGAACCTCTCCACCCGGCATGCCACACTGGAAGATGTGTTCGTCAGCCTGACCGGCCGCCATTTGCGTGACCAAGAAGGGAGCACGGCATGACCCCTCTCTGGCAACTCACGCTGGCCCGCGTTCGCGAATTCTATCGCGAGCCGGCGGCCGTCTTCTGGGTCTACGGTTTTCCGCTTTTGATTGCCGTGGCGCTGGGCATCGCCTTTCGCGATCGGCCGGTGGAGAAATCGAGCGTCGAGTTGATTGTCGAGGGTTCGTCACCAGAAGCGATCGCGGAACTGCGCACGAAACTCGCCGCCGATTCCCGATTGCAAATCAAAGACGCGAGTGATGGCGATTGGAAAAAGCGCCTGCGCAGCGGCAAGATCGACCTGGCCATCGGCATGAGCGTCTCCGACATGGGCGCGACAACATACGAGATTTGGGATGAAAAGAATCGCCCCGAAAGCGTGCTCGCCCGCAACTTGGTCGAGAATGCCCTTCTTAAGTCGGTTCAAACCAAGTCGGTGCCAGTCGGCGACCATCATCTGGAGGAGAAAGGAACCCGCTACATCGACTTCCTGATCCCGGGCCTGATCGGCATGAACATCATGGGCGGTGGGCTCTTCGGCGTTGGTTTCGTGATCGTCGATATGCGGGTTCGCAAACTGCTGAAGCGATTCCTGGCTACTCCCATGCGGCGGAGCGATTTCATGCTCGCGATCATGATCAGCCGCCTGCTGTTCTTGATTCCGGAGATGCTGATCTTGCTGACGTTCGCCTGGTTGGCGTTTGACGTGACCAATCAAGGGAGTGTGCTGGCCCTGCTGGCGCTGATCGTCATCGGAGCGTCGTGCTTCGCCGGGCTTGAACCTAGTCATGTTGCCGATGTACGTGGTGTCCGGCGTGTTTTTTAGTGCCGACCGTTTTCCGGAAGCGATGCAACCATTCATCAAGGCTTTGCCGTTGACCGCGCTTAACGATGCGATGCGCGCGGTGATGCTGGAAGGGCAATCGCTGTTTTCCGTGTGGTCGCAGATCCTGGTAATGGCGATCTGGGGTGTGGTGTCGTTTGCCATTGCCTTGCGATGCTTCCGATGGAAGTGAATCGAGCGTTCGCATGGGTTCTTACTCCTTCTGAAACACTGGCAACGCAAGCCTTCGAAATTTCGCGGCTGTCGAAGTTCAGCATGGATATCCCGAACGCCTTCTATCTGACCATCGACCTGGAAGCCACTTGCTCGGACGTGGGAGAAGTGCCGCGTCACGAAATGGAGATCATCGAGATCGGGGTGGACACGGTCGATGGTCGAGAATAGCCGCCAACACGAGGAATGAAACTGTCATGACCACCGACTACACGCACATCCTCGATCTTGCCAAAGAAGCGGAGCCGCCTGCGGACGGTATCTTGAGCAAGACCATCTACCAGGACGGCCAGATCAAGGCAGTGATCTTCGGCTTCGGCCAGGGCCAAGAGCTTTCGGAACACACGGCTGCAAAGCCAGCAATGTTGTTCTTCGTGAAGGGCGAGGCAACCGTGGGCCTGGGCGATGACGTGCAGGAAGCTCAAGCCGGAACCTGGGTCCATATGCCAGCAAACTTGAAGCACTCCATCAAGGCGAAGACGCCGGTGGTCATGCTGCTGGTACTTTTGAAGTAAAACGAACCACCACCCGTCGCCCTGGTGATCGGTTTTTTGCCAGGAAACCAAATGGCGTTTCCTTCGTATTATTCGTGAGGCAAATTCATTGACGTGAAGGAGATACGCATGAAGACCTTGATCGCTGTGCCCATTGCCGTATTGTTGTTTTCCTTCGACCAAGCGGTTGTCGGCGATGAAAAGGAGAATAGTCCAGTTTCGCTTGAGAAGAAACTACACGGGGAATGGAAAGGCGGCCCCTGCATGGGTGATTGGACATTCGGGCCGGACGGCAGCTTCGTCTTGAAAAATTACTCGCCGGGAGGCAACAGCTTT
>JAIOQJ010000110.1 GCA_021413475.1 Planctomycetota bacterium
GAAGCACCCATGCCCGCGATCTGCATGCCGACGCCCATGATCCCCGCACCGAACGCTCTGAGCTTGTGGCCAGCGGCGTCGAGGCCCCGGATCAATTTGTTGTCCTTGAGGAAAAGCTCGACATAAGCTGCGCCGGCGCGGATCCCTTGAGCGGCGGACATGGCTCATCTCCTTGGCTGCACATCAACAAACAGTTGTTTCAAAACCTGCACGCCCACCTTGGCGACCTGGGCGTTTGGGCCTTCGTTAGTCCGCTGATAGGGATTGAAATCGGCCGGCTTGAACGGCCGCGATTTCTTAGGATCGCGATGAGCGTTGGCGAGCATGGCAAGTATCGACGAGGTGTGCGACCAACGTTGCCGGCACTCGGCCTCGGCCATGATCACAAGCTCATGGAGGGTGAAAGGTCCAGGGTCGACGCCGAGGATACCGGCGAGTTGCCAGACGAGCCGCTCGATCTGTTCGCATCGGCGGTCGCCTGGATGCGATTGATCTCGTCCCGGGCGATCTTCTCCGGATCCACCGCGTCGATCTTCCGTTCTGCATGGTCGAGAATCCGCTCCCGCACCGTCCGACCTGCCGTCACCACCTTGCGAAGACTGGCCCGCGTTCGGGCCTCGGGGAAAAAATCGATCAATTCCTCCACGAAGGCATCAGCGGCCAGTGTGATAGCATCGCCGTAAAGTGACCGACCAAAGTCCTCGTCGGTAATTTGCTTGGTGTCGGCCTCGTCCTTGCAAAGACAGTAGAGCACGTCCGCCAACTTGACCGGATCGGAGATGAGCGCCCCCATCGGCTTAAAGCCATCGTCAATGAGTTGGTAGAGGTCGACACCGACGAGCCCGCGAACACGCTTGATCATCGTCACATTGATGGCGATGATCCAGGTCCGCCCGGCGTTGTCTCGAAAGCTGTGCATTGCCATCTCCGATCGGGTAGGTCATTTCGGTGAACCGTCAGACTCCAGTTGTTGCTTGAGCCGTTCGAGGGCATCGCGCAGGAAATAGAGCCCCGCGCCTCCGAACAGATACATCAAGCCTTGAACAGCGCTGTCAGGGATCACGGGCCAAGCCTGGTTGAGCGACAAGAGCGCCAAGACCACGGCCGCGATCTTCGTTCGATAGCCTTTCAGCAATGCGATCAAGATTCACCTCCTTGGGGAACATCGGGACGAATGGGGATCGGCCGAGGCTTCCAGCCGATTTTGTGGGAAGGTTTGGCTTCGGGCTGAATCGGAATCGGCAGCGGACTCCACAATTGCTCGTTATCCGCAGGTTTGGGACGGGTTCGCCGGGCGGACTCCGCCGAGCCGCCCCACATCGAGACCTTGCGCCCCATTCCACTGGTGCAACAAACCACCGAGATCAACTCGCTGGTATCGGCCCGGAAAATGCCGCCACCCGAATCACCGGATGAGACGCTCAACGACATCCGCAATTGGCCGTCGCCGTTTTCGCGATCGGTCACACTGCCGTCCTCACGATTACCAGGCTTGTCGACACCAAAGCCCATGTGCCAGATGGCGGTATTGGGATCGGGGTTCTTCTCGGCGAGCTTGGCATAGGGGAGATCGGCCACCGCTTCCTCGGTGACGCACCAGGCTAGGTCGGGCGACTTGTGATAGGCGACCACGCGAATGGCGAACGATCGGCCATCTTTCAACGTCAGCGTGCCGCGTTGACTTTCGCCGCTCACGCAATGGGCCGCCGTCAACACGTCCCATTTTCCATCCGAACGGCGAGGGCCAACGATCGTAGCCGTGCAGCCGGCGTTGCCGAAACGGATTCGGCCAAGAGCATTGATTGGATCGAGCTTGCCTTCGGTTGGCGGTAACGGAGCCGGCGGCATCGGTTTCGGGTCGGGTAAGGTGGGGCCGACGATGATGGTCTGCTTCGATTCCTCGATTTTCAGGTCCCCATCCATTCCCGTCACGATCGCCAACAGTTCGACTTCATAACTGCCCGGCGGGGCGGCGAACTCTAGAAGATTGCGTGCCGTGGTCGCCCGCTGGACGTTGGCGGACGGGTAGATGCGCCAGAGAATACCGGCCTTCGGATCGTGCCCCTCGGCACGCAGGCGAACGAGCGAATGAGCCGGATAGGTCATATTCCCCGCAATCCGGAGGCCTGGAGTCGGCTCAGCGGCCATAACCGCCGACGAAAAGATCAGCAATGCAAAACTGAACAGCAAACGCATGAATGAACCCTCCCAAGAGAAGTGAATCGGCAAATAATCACGCCGCGACATGCCAGGATGGGGCATTGGCGGCATAGGTTGGCTTGACGGTGATACTCACAGTCAACGCCTCTTCCAGAGATTCGTTGCGGCTGAACTTGGTGATCGCGCAGGTTGCACGCAAACCCTGCGAACCAGCGGTCGAAATGTCGCCGTCCATCACGGCGAACTCGATCCCCGTCTTGTTGAGAAAGGCGTCGCGAATGGCGGCGAAATCGGCGTCGCCGGTATCCCAGACCATGTCGAATTCGATCGATGCATCCTTGAGCGTGGCCACCGTTGCCCGCCAGGAATTGTTGCCGCGGGTGGTCACATCCGCCTCGCCCGCTTCGAGGTTCAGCGTCAAATCCTTGACGTTTTTGATTTCGTCCCAGGTGGGGGAGGCGAAGGTACCGGTATTCCGATACAGCTTGGCATCGAGGCCGAGTTTGACACCCATGCTCATTTCTCCGTTAACGGACCGAATGTTGCCAGAGCGCTGGCAAACTGGGGATTTCCTTTTCGAATGCCGGTCCCATGTACGGCCGGGGCCGATAGTGCGCCACCCGACGCTCCTTGCTTGTTGGCAAAATCGTCTCGCCGCCGTGCTCCAACAGTCGTGGGGCGGTTGCGCTATCGCGTAACAGAGTAGGCCCAATCACAACCGACTTCTGGTTCACGTCAAAGGCGAACAGGATGAAGCGCCGTAACAAACCCACATGCGAAAAAGGAGGCGCGCCCGGCGGACTGATTCCTTTGCGTTTCTTGATGGACGTCCTGGCTCTTTGCCGCACAAAGGCACCGAATTTCGAAAAAACCTTCCTGGTCGAGCGATCGACGGCCGCTTGCACCCTCTGTCGATCGAAGAACCCATCCTTCGCCGCCTGGAACGTCAAATTGAACACAACATCATCTCCAAACGCTGTAGCTGGCGCTCAGGACGCTGGTGAATTGCCGGTATTCATCCAGATGCTCCGGCGCGTAAATCGGCGTGGTCTCGACCCCAACGCAGCGAGCGTTCGGAAAAGCCGTCAACGGTTGGGTCCGCAAGAAGTCGCCGATTTCCTCGGTCAGATTCACCAAGGCGTCGAGCGTCGCCGCAGAGAGATCGGTCTTCTTCTGCACCGCCACATCAATGCGGTAGTCAAAGCGGTCTCGGTTGCGGTCAAGTCCTTGGCTGATGACCGATTTTGGAACCACGCTCACCTTGAGCGTGTTCATTTCGCTCAGTTCGAAGCGGGGGAGATAGTGGCGAACCGCTTGGAATGGCTGACCGAAAACTGCCGCGTTTAGCTCTACGACGACGGCGTCAGCGATCTGGAGAATCACGGCCATTGAGGATCGCTCATTGTGGTAGAAGAAACGCTCGGCATTGGATGTCAACGGTATCCATCATTGCGATCGATTGATGAAGTCGGCGGCCGTAACCATCTTCCTCGGTCAAGAACCATCGAGGACCCACGCATAGCTAGGCGGTCCGGCACCGGACGCGACCGCTTTGAGCGTGTAGGTGCCGGCGACAACGGGTTCCGTCACCACATCAACGATCGTCGAGTTGCCGCGCAATATTCCCGATAACGTTGTGGCGGTGCCGCCGTTCACAAGGTTTGGGCCGGTAACCCCTTGTGGGCCTGTTGGACCCTGCTCTCCCTGGGGACCGGTTGGCCCCTGTGGTCCCGACGCACCCTGAAGACCAAAGGATCCTTGCGGGCCTTGCGCGCCGGTTGGACCTGGCTCCCCTTGCGGACCGGCCGAACCAGTAGGCCCCTGCGCACCCGTTGGTCCTTGCTCTCCTTGTGGACCGGTAAACCCTTGCGCGCCCGGCGTACCCGGCATGCCAGTTGGTCCCTGCTCCCCCATTGGGCCGGTCATTCCTTGCGGACCGGGCATCCCCTGAATTCCTTGCTCTCCCTGTGGCCCAGTTGGCCCTTGCGGGCCTGGCGCACCCGGGGGACCTTGGTCGCCTCGGGCAAGCGTGAGCGACACGCGCACGGTTGGGGCATCCGCCGAGGCATTCTGAACGACAACGCCGAGATCGATACTGCTCCAACCAAGCGGTGCTGCCACGCCTGGTGGCTGATCGCCACCGAGCCAAAGATTGGGAGCCCAGAACACCCGGTCTCCCACCACCAACGGCAGCGGGAGTTTGACAACATCAAAAACACCACCAACCGTCAAGGTTCCCAGGTCGCCTCCTTTGATGTCGAACCGAGCGACCAGCGCTCGATTCCCAAAGACGACCACGTCTCCCGCCTTCACATCGGCCGCAGCGAGATAGTCGATCTGTTCGCCGGTTTGTACGAACTGGGCTTGTTGCATGACTGTTTCACTCCGTTCCCACTTGCTTGGCGTGAATCCGCAACAATTTGCGATAGCTGTCCGACCAACGCCAGGGTGGTTCGTTGCCGGCCGCCATCAGTTCGTACTCGAACGTCTGGATTCCGTTCGTCTCGCGAATCAGGTCGCCACGTTCAGGCAAGACGGCATGCCCGTCGAGCACCAAGTCGGCGGCATGAATGAGGAAGTCGCGATCGGTCCATTCCATCCGCACGCCGCCGTAACCATCATCGAGCTTCAAGAGCGTCCGCCCGATGGTGGCTCGCAACACGACCTCCGTCGTCCCACGCCGATAAGCGACCAGGCGTGAGACGTACTCCTTCAATCGATCGGCCAGCCAGTCACTGCCGAACTGCAAGAGATCAGTCATGGCGTTCTCATTGGCTTAGGCGGATGCGCACCGTGGTATCGGTCGCGCCGGCCGCTCGAACCACCTTGCCGATTTGTTTGTTTCCCGAAGCCGTGGCGGTCGACACGTTGTTGGTGTCGTCCCAGTAGAGGATCTGACCGGCGGTGTACGCCACGCCGGTATTTTTCGCGAAATCGAACACCCCGCGAACCGCGAGGGCGCCTGGCAGATTCGCCGCGAGCGCTGAACGAGTCACGCCGATCAGATCCCCTTGCACGACCACCTCTCCGGCCGCGACATCGGCTCCTGGCGTATAATCGATCAAGTCACCATCATGTACGAACGTTGCCTGGGGCATGCCCCACCTCCCTTATAAGTTCACGCTTCGCCCTTGGCCTTCACACCGCCGCGATAGTCCTGCAAGGCCACCCCGAAATCGTGATAGCCGCGCATCTGCACGCCCAACACCTGAAAATCGGCATCGGTCGATTCGATCGTTGGTGCCTCCTGCCCGTTCAGAAACGCCACTTCGATCACCGGCAAGTCGTTGGGGTCCGCCAGCAAGTACCACGCCTTGACCGAGAAGCCCGGATACTTGCTATTACCGAGATAGCGGCTCACTTCGACCCGGAATTTCCCTTGGTGCGGGTTGGCCACCGGGAACTTGGTATTGGCCGTCGTCTCACGCATTTCCAGAGACTTGAACAATTGCGAGCCGATCGCCGATAGCGCGGTGGGAACCACTAAGATGGCCGGCATAACCCCGACCGGCTTGCCGTCGCCATCGACTTGGTCGAGGAACGCGACCTCGCCGGCCGTGAGGCCGTCGATACCGAGCGCCGTGGCCGCGCCCGTCAGGTAATTGTTGCGCCCCGCCGTGAAGAAGGCGGCGTTGTTGAGGAAGATCGTCCAGAAGACATCATTGATCTTTAGGCCCGAGCCACGACCGAGCTTGCGCGGCACCGTGGTGATCGCGCTCAAGTCATCGTTGATGATGTCGCGCCGATCGATGGACAGCATCAACCCATAAGTGTCGGCCTTGTTGGTAAAGGTCTCTTCGCCGAGCGTGCCATGTTTAAGTTCGCCGCCGGGAGGGACCTGCTCGTATTGGTCTTTGCCGATGAGCCGATAGCTGGTCACGGTTTTGAAGTCGCTGACGTTGCGGACCGCGCAAATATTGCGCCAGACCCGTTCGACTGAAAAGAAGCCATCGAGCAAGTACTTGTTGGCAACGTTAGACAGAATCCCCCCCACGTCGACGGTCGACCAACCGGCCTCGATGCCGTGCCCAAAGGCGTATCGCAAGACGGTTCGGTGGTCGCGAAAATTCCGCCCGGTGTAACCATTGGCCCAGGCCGCCTCGAGGAGGAGTTCCTGGAGACCGATGCCACCTCGAAAACGACGCGAGGCCGCGTCGAGCGTCGACTCCTCGTAGTGGTGCTCCAACCCTTCAATGCCAGCAGTGATCAAACAGGCTGCTTCGAGTACTTGTCTGGTCAACGCGCCATCGCCATGGGCGAAGCCGGGCGAGCGGGGCCGAGCCGCGCGGAGGATCTCCAGTTCGGTGCGGTTGGCATCCCAACCGTCGCGAATCGCCTGGCCTTCGATTTCGATATGCCGGCCGGCACAAAGCCGACGGACCGCCGTGATACGATTGGTCTCGGCCAAGGCCTGGGCGCGAACCTCGTCGCTCGTGATTGTTGGAATCGCAACGGGAGGACTAATCACCATTGATCGCTCGGCACTTGCCGGGATGACCGGCGGAGTGGATTCCGGCACGGCGATCGGCGCGGTGTCATCCTGAGCCGCGACGTTGGCCGACGTCCGGCCATCGGCCCCGAGATCGACGAAACTGATCTCGCCGAGCGTCGCCTTGCGGATGACATTGATCGGGCCTGTATGGCTTTGGCCGTTGACGAGCACCTGCTGATTCTCTTTCACGAACTCAAATTCCTCTACACCGGCCCCCACCGATGCTTGCCAGGGGAATCCGTTTTTCGCGGAGGCTACCACTTCGCGAGCCGCCGGCGTATCGCGCGAAATCACCCCCGTGGCGGTCAATTGGCCGTTCTCGACGCGAATGGCATCGCTGTGTCCCACTCCGGAAAGTGGGTCATGCCCAAAGCGAATGGGCCGGGACTGGGACGGGATCGACAAGCCCGCCAGGTCGAGAATGACCGGATGTCGCCAGCCGGCGACCCGCATCGGCGCGCCGGTGTAGGCGACCATGTGGAAACGCGGCAGCACGCTTCCCGATGCCGAGTTCTCGCCCACGATATCGATGTGGGCCTGGGCCGTCAGATGCAATTGAGCATGTTCAGGCGGCACGGCGGCCGGCCGGTTGATCTTCGTCATTGGCATCGTTCTCCTCGCTGTTCGGTGGGACATGATCGAGCGCGGTTTGTGCCGCTGTCGCGGGACTCAGGCCGAGCTCGGACATCAAAGCAATCTCCTTGGCGCGTTGGCGTAGTTGCACTTCCCAGTCCTGGCCCCGGCGCGCGTACTCGTCGGCCAGCGTGGTCGTGTGATTGGCAAGGCGGGTCGCCTGGGCATTGGCTTCCTTGGCCGGATCCACATGCTCGTTGCCGTCGAAGAACCAGAGGTGTTGCACCGAAGCAATTGGTCCAAGATCGTTGGGAAGCAAGCCCGGGATGAGAGCAGCCTCGTCGAACCAAGCGGCGAGAATTCGATCGAGGACGATACGTTCGAGATGAGCTTGCTCCACCCGCGTCGACTTGAAGTAAGTTTGGTGATCGAGACGGCCGGAGGCGTAGTTGTAACCCGAGCTGTTCCCCGCCGCGATGTTGAACGGCATGTTTAGGCAGCGGGCGATCTCATTTAGAATTTCGCGTTTGAACTCCGCGTACGTCGTCGCTGGCTGTTCCGCCTGAAGCTGGCTCATCTTCCAGCCGCCAGGCATGGTAACTAGGGCGCGTTTCTCCAGTTCGATCGGCTCGAACGGTTCCGCGGCGTCCGCCTCGCCACTTGCCGGGGCGTCGGTGTAGAGGATCCCCGCGAAATCCGCCGCCGTCTCCGCGGCCGCGATCACCGCCAGCGTAAAACGCCGCAATTGCGCGAAAAGTGGTAATGCCGGCATGATGTCGGGAACGCCGCGCGCCTGACCCGGGCGCTCGCAGCGGAACCAATGGATCATCGAAGATGCCGGCACGCGTTCGTACTCGAGAATCCTCGCTGTCGATTCACCAGGGTGCTCCTTGAGTAGGTGATATTCAACCGGGTTACCGGGCCGATCGAAGACAATTCCGTCGACCGCGTTGGTCGACTTCATCGTGAGATCGGGCGTGGCGATCTGATCGGCTTCGACGAGCCGCAGGTCGAGTTGTACCGCCGTCCGCAATTTTGGATTACTCGTCAAAAGAGCGAATGATTCACCATCCGTGGCGCGGGTCTGCCGCATCGTGCGGAGTTTTTCGGGGAGAGAGACGGCATCGGACCAGTCGGCGAACGCCTGCTCAATGCAGCGATTGGCCTCGGCATCGTCGGTGAGCAATTGCAACCGTGGACCGGTGCCGACCACGTCGTTGCTCAGGGTGAGGACGATTCCTTTCGCATACGAATTGTTTGCCACTTCATAGCGGGACCGGTTCCGCAAGATGCGCCGAACTTCTGCGCTATTGGCGGCATTGGCCGACAGACCGTCGGCTGCCGACCAATGCCGGCGATTGTCGTCGTTGGTCACCGCGGCGTCATAGCGAGCGCGGACAACCGTCGAACGACGATTGGCGGGCCGGGTCGAACGGCCGAACAGACTGGCAATCCATTGGAACACTCAATCGGCTCCTGGGGGGACGAGTTTGCTGAACCGCAGGCCGCGCTTTTTTGATTTGGCTGCCTCTTTGGAAGCAAGGAATTTTGCTGCTTCGATCTGGTCGGGCAACGGGTGTTGTTCGATCGAACCGGCGTCTCCTGAAGCCTTGGCCGGCCCTTTGGCATTCTGCTCGATGGTGTTGTCGAGTTCGTCGGGCATGGTCACTCCGAAATGAAACAAGCCTCTATTCAATCCACGACGCAAATTCGAAATGAAGTGACGAGAATTCTTTGCGATTCTCGCCAAGGAAGCCTGTGTCGAAGCGATCGAATTGATTCGGTCTCACGACATGTCGCAGAGCGACTCGGAAAATTCTTCAAAATCATAGCGCACGATAAGTTCTTGTTTGTGAATACCTTACGTCATTCCTTCCAAAGCATTTTTCCGGACAAATCGTCTCGGTCGCGACTTGTCGCCAGTAAGGAGCGAGGAGTCGGTTGCGAGGCAAGAATCGTTCGGATTGAGCCGCCGACTCCGGCATAAGGCGCGCGTTGGACGCGCCGAAAGGACCTTCCATGTCGGCGACGATTCGACTCTCTTCCCTTTCACCCGCTCGCTTTCATTTGGTGCACGTGCTGCGGTTGCTTCGATTCGGCCATCTCGAAAACCTGATCATCGCGAATCGCGACCCGATCTGGTTGCCAACACCGCGAATCGTGCGTGAAGTCAAGCTCGGAAGTCGGGCCGAGCCGATCCCAGCAGAGCACGACGACTTCGATCTGAAGCTGCAATGGACCGAGTTATTCACCCATTTCGACGCGATCGGCGATGGAGTGATCGAGAGATTGGAGGTCCAGAACGGATTGCCGTTCCGCATCGCGTTCGACGAAGTCGTGGCTTAAGCGTCTTGTTTTTCACGTTCCCCGGCACCAGTCATCCGATCGACCACGAAGTGGAGGTCGTTGAGGGCGCCTCAACCTGAGGTGTTCCCATGCAAAATTCACAATCGATCATCGACGGCTTCGCGCAACGACTGATCCGCCGCAAGGCACGGCGGTTGGCGGGGCGATATGGGTTTTCTCGTTCGGATCGAGAGGACCTCGAACAGGAGCTTAGCTTGTTCCTGGTCGACAAACTTCGCGAGCTCGATCGGATCATTGCGAACCGCGAAGCGTTCCTGACGACCATGTTGAATCGATTCGTCGCCACCCTGGTCCGCAAGAATCGCAGCCAGCGATGGTGTCGCCGCCGTGAACTTTCACTGAGTATTGGCGTCCCGGACGAAGAGGGGCAATTGGTACCTTGGGAACGGCTGTTGTCCGAGGAGGATAACCAAGCTCGCCCCGGCCACGAGCCTCTTCCCGAATCTGAGCGCCAGGACTTGCAGATCGACACGGCCTCGGTGATCGCCAATATGCCGCCGAGATTGCGGCGGCTCTGTCGCTTGCTTCGAGAAAATTCCGTGACCGATTGTGCGCGAAAGCTCCATATCCCGCGCACGACGCTCAATGACCACATACGCGAACTGCGACCTTACTTCGAAAAAGCGGGCTTGGCGAAGGATTTTCGAGAATCTGCCGTCACCCGTCCGGAATTTCGCGTCGTGGATCTATTAGAGGACCGCGCGAAACCCGAGACGGAAGAACTCGAGCTTCTCGGATCGCGGCAACAACCTCCCCACTCATCCGGAGATCCTTCATGAGCCTGGCCGGATACCACTACCGGTTCCCATCTGCCGCGGTCAGCGCTGCCGCCGAGTCGTCCTTGCTGCTCGCGCTTTGGAGTGTCGAAAGCCTCCACGGCGCGGAACAAGTCCGACTCGATGCAGCGCTGGCCATCGACGCGGACCGGCGAGGCTTCTTGATCGCGGCCGACACTCCCGTCGGCCGCGATCTCAACCTTATGTTTGCCGGCTACATCCGGCGCTCCGTCGGTTCTGACGCATATTGCGTCGAACGACTCATCGTGGAAACGCCCTAAACCCAACCCGGAGACGACTCCATGAATCTACTTACCCGCGTGCAACACGGCCGCACGCCCCGGCCGCCGCGCCTGCTCGTCTACGGCACGCCGGGCATCGGCAAAAGTACCTTCGGTGCGCACGCTCCGAAGCCCATCTTTGTTCCGACCGAGGATGGACTCGACGAGATCGACTGCGTCAAATTTCCTCTCGCTGCCACCTATGAGGAAGTGGTGGGCGCGCTGGGGGAATTGCGCACACAACCGCATGACTTCGAATCCGTGGTGCTCGATTCGCTCGACTGGCTCGAGCGCCTGGTCTGGGACCGCGTCTGTACTGACTTCAACGTCAAGAACATTGAGAAGGCCGATGGCGGCTACGCCCGCGGCTACACGCATGCCCTCACCTATTGGCGAGAAATCATTGACCAACTGAACTTACTCCGCAGTCAGCGCGGCATGGTGGTGATCCTGGTCGCCCACGCCAAAGTGGAGAAATTCGAGGATCCCGAAGCACCGCCTTACGACCGTTTCTCGCCACGCTTGCACAAGCACGCGGCGGCCCTCATCACCGAATGGTGTGACGCGGTACTCTTCGCCACGCGAAAGTTCCGCACTCAGACCGACGACGCCGGCTTCAATCGTAAGCGCACCATCGCCCACGCCATCGGCAAGGATGGCGGCGAACGCATGCTTCGCTGTGTCGGCGGCCCAAGCTGTGTCGCAAAAAATCGTTACGGACTGACCGAAGAGCTTCCTCTGTCGTGGGACGCCTTCGTGACCGCCCTGACCAACCGCCAACCAACCCCAGGAGTCAATTGACATGGCGAATTTGCACGGGTTCGATGCTAACCGCGTCGAGCCATCCACCGATTTCGATCCGTTGCCCGCCGGCAAGTATCTGGCCGTCATCACCGAAACCGAGATGAAGCCGAACAAGGCCGGCACCGGCCATTTCCTGCAATTGACCTTCCAGGTCATCGACGGCCCGTTCAAGAACCGTTTCTTGTGGGCACGCCTGAACCTCGACAACCCCAACGTCACGGCCGTCCAAATCGCTCGGGCCGAATTGTCGGCGATCTGTCGGGCGGTCGGGGTGTTGGCCCCAAACGATTCGGTCGACTTGCACAACCTACCGCTGGTGATCACGGTCAAATGCAAAAAGCGGACCGACACGGGCGAATTGCAAAATGAGATCAAGGGGTACACGAAGAAGGACTCTTCGCCGCCCGTGACGCCGCCGACGGCCGGCACGACGCCAGCGCCGTCGGCGAACGGGGTACCACCCTGGAGGCGTTGATGGTTGAAGTCGAACTCCCCTACCCGCCGTCGATCAATCACTACTGGCGGCGGGTGGGCTATCGCACCTTGATTAGCAAGCCCGGCCGCGTTTTTCGCGAACAAGTCATCGCGATTCTGAGCAGACGTCATCAGCAGCCGTTCCCGGGGCCAGTGGCGATCGATGTGAAACTATTTCCGCCGGACCGCCGGCGTCGCGATCTCGACAACTCCTTCAAAAGCCTTTTCGATTCCCTGCAGCATGGCGGGCTCCTGGTGGATGATTCGCAGATCGTCGAGCTGCATGCCCGCAAACACGCCGCCGAGCCGGGCGGCAAGGTCCTCGTGCACGTGCGTGACGATGAAGGGATCGCCATGACCATCGACGGCTGGATTGCTCGTGGGCGTTCGGGATTCATTCTCGGCAGTTTCCGGCTCGATCGAGGAGAAGTCGAACAAGCCGCCTGGCAATTGCTCCGCATTATCGGTGGTACCGAATTGATTTCCGGGATCGAGATCGTCCCGGCGACACTTGTTGTTCGAAGCGGCGTGGCGGGTGTCACTGACCCACCCATTCAGGAGGGTTGAGCCAAGATGGAGCTACGACCCTACCAACGAGCAGCCAGTGAGGCGGTCTACGCCCACTTGCGCGTTCGCGATGACAATCCCTGCGTGGTGATCCCGACCGCGGGTGGTAAGACGCCCGTGATTGCCTCCATCTGCAAGGACGCCGTCAGTCTTTGGCAAGGCCGGGTTTTGATCCTTGCTCATGTCAAGGAACTGCTCGAACAGGCGGCCGATAAGCTACGCGCGATTTGTTCGGAAGTCAAATTCGGCATTTATTCCGCCGGGCTCCAGCGTCGGGAAACCGCGCGGGATGTCATAATCGCTGGTATTCAGTCGGTTTACAAGCGAGCTTGCGATCTGGATGCCTTCGATTTGGTGGTGATTGATGAGTGCCATCTCATCCCGCCCGATGGCGACGGCATGTATCGGCAGTTTTTAGCCGAGGCCAAAGTCGTCAATCCAAACCTGCGCGTGATCGGTTTCACGGCGACGCCGTTCCGGTTGAAGACAGGATCCATCTGTACTCCCGAGGGATTTCTCAATCACATTTGCTTTGAGGTCGGTATTCGCGAGTTGATCCGTGATGGCTACTTGTGCCCATTGATTACCAAGGCCGGCATCCTCAAGCCCGATACCGACCGCTTGCATATTCGCGGCGGCGAATACGTGGCCGGCGAGGCCGAGGAAATGATGGATCAAGACAATCTGGTCGAGGCCGCTTGCACGGAGATCGTCGTTCATACTAACAACCGGAACGCCGTGCTGATCTTCGCCAGTGGCGTGATGCACGGCGAGCATTTGGTCGAGACCCTCAAGTCAAAACATGAGATCGATTGCGGTTTTGTGACTGGCGAGACGCCGAGCGGCGAGCGGGACGCCCTGCTCGCTCGGTTCAAGGCGGGCTCCCTCAAATACTTGTGCAATGTGAATGTTTTGACCACGGGTTTCGATGCGCCGAACATCGACTGCGTGGCTCTGGTACGGCCGACACTATCACCCGGTCTCTATTATCAGATGGTTGGCCGCGGATTTCGGTTGCACCCATCAAAAGCAAATTGCCTTGTTCTCGACTTCGGCGGCAACGTCATGCGGCATGGG
>JAIOQJ010000111.1 GCA_021413475.1 Planctomycetota bacterium
GAAGAGTTGATCCGCAATCCCGGCCGCGTGAACGGGCCGGTCGCTTTCGCTTCCAATCGCGAACCGCTGGCGTTTCATCGCAAACTCCCTGGTTATGCTCCAACACCGTTGCTTGATGTTCCCGCTCTCGCGGCGGAACTGTGTGTTGCGCGCGTGCTCGTGAAAGTCGAATCGAGCCGGCTCGGGTTGCCCGCGTTCAAGATGCTTGGCGCGAGTTGGGCCACTTATCGCACGCTCGTGGAACGCCTCGGCCGTGAGCCGCGCTGGCAGACCATCGACGAACTTCGCCACGCCATCGCACCGTTGGGCCCATTGCAACTCGCGGCCGCCACCGACGGCAATCACGGTCGGGCCGTGGCACGGATGGCGAAGCTGCTTGGCTTCGGTGCGCACATCTTCGTTCCGAACGACATGGCCGTCGCCCGTATCGACGCGATCAAAAGCGAAGGGGCCAATGTCACGATCGTGCAAGGCACCTACGACGACGCGGTGGCGCGCAGCGCCGCCGAGGCGAGCGCAACCTGCATGGTGATTTCCGACACAAGCTGGCCGGGCTACATTGATCCGCCTAGATGGGTGATCGAGGGCTACGCGACCATCTTCGCCGAGATCGACGAGCAACTCGAAACCCGTGTAATCGAACAACCGACAATTGCGTTTCTCCCCGCGGGGGTGGGCGCGTTTGCCGCATCCGCCGTGGCCTATTATCGAAATCTCGGTTTGAACACGACGCTCGTGACGGTCGAGCCGGCCGATGCCGCGTGCGTGCTTCAGTCGCTGCGTGTGGGAAAGATGATCGAAGTGCCCGGTCCACATCGCTCAATGATGGTGGGGCTCAATTGCGGGAACGCGTCGCTGATCGCGTTTCCGGTTCTTAATGACGGGATCGATTTCGCGATCGCGATCAAGGATGATCGCGCGGCACATGCCATGCGTTTACTCGCCGCAGAAAAAATTGTGGCCGGCGAAACGGGGGCCGCGTCGTTGGCGGGGGCGCTGGGCATCATTGCCCTTGGCGGCCGTGAATTGGTGGGCCTTGATGAAAAGGCCACGGTGTTGTGCATCGTCACCGAAGGAGCGACTGATCCGGTGAATTATGAGCGGATTGTGGCGAGCCAGGTCGCGTGAGCGCCTGGAGTATTTGCTTCGAAGACTCCAGGCGCTCACGCGACCTGGCTCGCCACAATCCGGCGCTTGTTATTGCTCCCCACGCCGGGTAAATTCTAACGTAGTCCATTCTCTTCCACGCCGCTGGGGTTCTCTTGATGTCTATTCACATCTTTCGCTTCTCCTTCGCTTTCCTGGCGTTTCTGGTGTTGGCGGGAACCTCGCCGGCCCAAGACCGTGCGGCCTTCGAGGCTCGCTTCAAGAAATTGGCGGACGGCCACTGCATCGGCTGCCACGGCCCCGACGTCCAAAAGTACGGGCTGCGGCTCGATAAACTCACGGCCAAGTTCGACGAGAAGGACTCCTTCAACACCTGGGTGAAGGTGCTCGACAAGATCGCGAAAGGCGAGATGCCACCCAAGGACGAGGAACGGCCGCCGGAGAAAAGGATGAAGGCTGTCGTCGCCGAGTTGCAACGGCACCTTCAGGAGACCTCGCTCGCCAAGCAGCACCGCGAGGGGCGTGTGATCCTCCGCCGGCTCAATCGCATCGAGTACGAAACCACGCTCCGCGATCTGCTTGGGCCGCACGTGGAAGTGAAGGAGATGCTCCCCGACGACAATAGCGCGGCCGGGTTCGACAACGTCAGCGCGGTGCTCGATATCTCTTCGGCGCATCTGCTTCGCTATCAAGATGCCGCCGAGAAGGCCCTGCAAGGTTTGATTCCCAATCGACCGCAGCCGACGTTCAAGGATCGCCGCACGGGGAAGGAAATCGTGGAGAAGCAACCGATCTTCAAGTCGGCGGGGCAAACCGTCAAAGTGGTCGGCGACTCGATGGTGATGCATGTCCGCACCTATGGGCACATGCCTTGCGCGTCTAACCCGGTGCCGGTGGCGGGAAAGTATCGCGTGAAGGCGTCGGTGCAGGCGACTGGCACCGATGGCAAGGTGCTGCCGGTGATGTTCTCCTGGCGCGATCTGTACGGCAGCGACAGCCCCGACACGCAAATGATCCTGGACGCTCCGACTGAGAAGGGGATGGTGCTCGAAGGAGTGTTCGACATGAAGCAGCGGAATGTGATCGTCCTCAATGGTTGGTCGTTGCCCTCACCGCGCGACTTTGAAAATCGGACCAAGGGGAAGAAGGTCGACGACTATGACGGCCCGAGCCTGGTGGTGAACTGGATCGAAATCGAAGGGCCGCTCGACCCCTGGCCGCCGGTCCCCTATCAGCGGCTCTTTGAAGGAGTGCCATTGAAGCCGAAGTCCGTCGCTGCGGCCGAGGCGTTGGGCCAGAAAGCAGAAGACCCGACGAAGCGGGACCTTTGGTGGCTTTACAATCCGCTCGTCCCCGCGCCCGCCAAGCCTCGCGAGGAAGCCGAGCGGCTGATGCGGGCGTTCCTACCGCAGGCATTCCGCCGGCCGGTGAGCAAAGACCTGCAAGATTATTACGTGAAGATCGTCCACGACGCCCTCGATAAGAAAATGCTTTTCTCCGAGGCGATGCTGCACGGCTACAAGGTCGCCCTCTGCTCGCCGCACTTTCTGTTCATCACCGAACGCGTCGATGAGTCGAAGACCGAGAAACGCACCACGCTCGACGACTACGCGGTGGCGTCGCGGCTGTCGTACTTCTTCTGGTCGTCACTGCCTGACGACGAGTTGCTGAAACTGGCCGCCAAGGGGGAATTGTCCAAGCCGGCCGTGTTGCACGAGCAAGTCGAGCGGATGCTGAAGGATCGCAAGGCCCACCGTTTCACCGATAACTTCGCGGGCCAATGGCTCGACCTGCGCAACATCAACGCCACCTCGCCCGATCCAGAGGTTTACAGCGAATTCGATGATTTCCTGTTCTGGTCGATGCCGCGCGAAACGCGAATGTTCTTTGAGGAGATCCTGCGCAACGATCTTCCCCTCACGGACTTTGTCCACTCCGATTGGACGTTCCTGAACCAACGGTTGGCCCAACACTATGGGATCAAGAACGTCGTCGGCGGCGAGCTTCGCAAAGTGAAGCTGCCCGCAGATTGCCATCGCGGCGGGGTTCTCACCCACGCGAGCATCATGAAAGTGACGGCTGACGGCACCAAGTCGTCGCCCGTGTTGCGCGGCAGATGGGTGTTGGAGAAGATCATTGGACTCCCCCCCGCCCCGCCGCCGCCCGATATCCCGGCCATCGAACCCGATATCCGCGGGGCCACGACGATCCGCCAGCAACTCGACAAACACCGCAACACCAAGGCGTGTGCGACCTGCCACGTCCACATCGACCCGCCCGGCTTCGCCCTCGAAAATTTCGACGTCATCGGCGGCTGGCGCGACTTCTATCGTGCCAGTAAACCCATCCGAGACAAACTGGTCGACCTGACCAACTACCCGGGCCGGAAGATCTACCGGGCCCTCGACGTGGAGAAAGGCGGCCAAACCCCCGAAGGCAAACCGTTCAAGGATATCGACGAATACAAGCAGATCTTGCTTGCGGACAAAGACCAACTCGCCCGCAACCTCGCCCAGAAACTCCTCATCTACGCCACCGGCGCCGACATCCAATTCGCCGACCGCGAAGTGGTCGAGCAACTGGTGGCCAAGTGCCGGGAGAAGAAGTATGGCTTCCGGTCGCTGGTGCATGAGGTGGTGTTGAGTCGGGTGTTTTTGAACAAGTGAGATACTTTTGATGAAAGCGAGAAGGAGTTCCAGATGCCGGCTGATGCCGAAACGATCCAGGGCGTCCTTGCCTTTCTCCAAATCGATAGCCACAATACTTCCACGGTCCCGATGCATTCGTCCGTTCACATCAAGGAAAGTAGGTCCCATGTCGGCAACTGGAACAGTTCGGTTTCATCGCGTTCTCAAAGCCCCACCGGATCGCGTTTATCGGGCGTTCCTCGATCCCGATGCGATGGTCAAGTGGATTCCTCCGCACGGATTCACCGGTAAGGTACATCAGATGGATGCGCGGGTGGGCGGCGGATACAAGATGTCGTTCACGAATTTCGGCACCGGGAAAAGCCATTCCTTCGGCGGCAAGTACGTCGAACTCACGCCGAACGAACGGATCCGTTACACCGACCAATTCGACGACCCGAACCTGCCAGGCGAAATGCAAGTGACGATCGCGCTGCGAAAAGTCGCTTGCGGCACCGAACTGGAAATCGTGCAAGAAGGAATCCCGGCGATGATCCCGGTCGAGTTCTGCTACCTCGGCTGGCAGGAGTCGCTGGCGCTCCTCGCGCACGTTGTCGAGCCAGAGATTCCGGATGGGGCGTGATATGCCCCAAAAAGCCGCCTACTACCACAAGTGCGCGCCGTTTCTCTGCGAAGGCAAGAAGCAATTCGTCGCCGTCGAAGACAGCCGGCAAACCGTACGACGGCGCGTCTTTCACTCGAATGCGATCGTCGATGAGGTCGTTTGCCGGATCACGCGTTCCGGTTGCGCGATTGAAGATATCGGCACATCACCATCCGGCGAGTGGATCGTCACGCAGCGATTCTCTGGGCAAGGCGAGTGGGGCTACGACGTCATTCGAACCTGCCCGCTGAAAAGAGAGGCCGGGACGCCGGAAGCCGATGGCTACATGCTCGACTTGCCGATGTTCTCCACGGATGAAACCCGCTTGATCGGTGGCTTCGGTGCCAACTGGCTGGGCGGTTGGTGGGCACATGCCGACGACGATTACGAAGAACCCTCGCGTGGTGGGGTGATCGCCTTCGGCTTTCTGTTTGTGCATCAATTACCGAGCCACAAGGTCAAGCGGCACACGTTGCGAATGAAACTCCCAAAGGGCTGGCTCCCCAAAGACCCCGACGCAGAAACGTGGCTCGGTGCCCGCGCGATCGGCCCCGCCGACGAGGGCGAGGGCGCTCGTCTGACGCTTCCCGGGGGCGTGGCGGTCGAAATTGAAGGACCTTTGCCGTCGGTCATTCTGTTGCCGACGCCGCATCCTTCGGGGAAGCGGTTGCTGTCGGGGACGACGCCAGGAGTCAAACTGTGTCCAGGCAAACGCTGAATATATCTGAGTGTTACCCCTTCGGCTTCGCCTCCACTGGCTCCTCATTTCGCTGATAAATCGGCAAGAACCGGTACTCGACCGTCAGCGCCAGAATCGCCATCGCGGTGCAGTAGTTGGGGCCGACGGCGGCATCGTCGCCGCCCCAGCCGACCCAGCAGCCGGCCGCCTTCGGTGGTAGTTGGCGGAGCAGGAGTTCGTGGAGGTTTTTGCGATAGACGGTCCAGTAATTGTCGCCTAGCTGGAACATCGCCTGGGCCGTGTAGTAGATGCCGTAGAAGAAATGTTGCTGACGTGGATTGAGCGGATTCTTGAGCAGATACGAGCCGGCCTTGAGGGCTTCCGGGGAGCGGTGATGGTCTTTCCCCGTAAGTTCTAACGCCAATACGCTGGTGCCGGTACACGGGACGGTGACGGAGCCATACCGCTGATAGCGATAGCCGCCGGAAGTAGCTTCGTGGCAACGCTTGATGTAGCCGATGGCTTTATCGATCGGCTCGGCGGGAATGTCGCAGCCCACATTGCGGGCGGCCCGCAGGGCCATCAATTGCCAGCCGGAGACGCTGATGTCCGAATCGGTGCTTCGCATCGTGTAACGCCAGCCGCCGCGGTCCTCGTCCTGGGTGACTTGCGCGTTCAGAATCACTTTGACGGCCAGTTCCAGCTTTTCGCGAAGTGCTCGGGCCCGGTCGCGATCGGGGAGCATGCCGACCGCCTCCGCGAGCATCAACGTGCAGATGCCATGTTCGTACATCTCGAGATTGCCCATGTTCGGGCTGCAAATCATGCCGTTGCGATGTTGCTGGCTCATCACGTAGCGGATGCCCTTATCGACGTTCAATCCGTATCGTCCCTCGCCCGGAACATGCCCCGACGACATGAAGGCCATCACGCACAGCGACGTGATCGCCGGGTCGCGGCCGTTTCGCATCGACCACGCCCCTTCGGGCGTTTGAATACGGGAAAGATAATCGAGCCCGTGATCGATGGCGTCCTCAAAGGCCTCCCGCCCCGACTTCTCGGCCGCGCGCAGCGATGAACCGAGCCCGAGCAGAAGACTCGGGCAAAGAAGTTGCCGGTGGAAAGTTCGGCGGTTCATCATGATGATTTCTTCCGAGCCCGAAGCGCTAGCAAGGGAGAATGTTCGCCCTTGCTAGCGCTTCGGGCTCGGGTGCAAAGATCGCTTACCGAGGCTGCCGTTTTCGTTGCTGCGACTTTCGATGCGGGCGGTAGCCGCGGTTGGCGGCTAGCGGCGGCGTTTCTCTCTCGCCAGCTGGTTCACCTTGGCCCGGATTGGCGACGGAGTGCGTGTAATCGTGGCGTGCGGCGGCGTTCGCCCGCTGGCGTCGGGCTTCGATCGCTTGCTTGGGCGGATTGGCGGGGATCAGGCAATCGCAGCCGTTGCCGATTAGGTCATTACGCTCGGCTTCGCGCAGTGCGTCGCGGACTTCGAACCAGTTCTCCGGCTTGAAGAACTGCATTAGGGCTCGCTGAAGCTTGCGATCGCGGAGATGTCGAGCGACTTTCACTTCCTTGCCCGAGATCGGATCGACGCCGGCGTACCACATGCAGGTGGCGATATCGAACGGCGCGGGAATGAAGTCTTGCACCTGATCGGGTTGATAGCCGTTGCGTTTGAGGTAGATGGCCAGGTCGATCATTTCGGAGAGTTCGGAACCGGGATGACTGGCGATGAAGTAAGGCACGAGAAACTGCTTCGGCTTGCCGGCCTTCTTCGAAGCTTCCGCGAACTGGTCGGCGAAGACGTCGAAGTTGGCGATCGACGGCTTCTTCATCAGTTCGAGCACGCCAGGCGCGGCATGTTCTGGGGCGACTTTGAGCCGGCCACCGACGTGATGCGTTGCCAGTTCTTTCACGTATTCCGGTGAAAGCTGGGCCAGATCCATGCGGATGCCGGAGGAGACGAACACTTTCGAGATGCCGGGGGTCTCGCGAACGCGTTTCATCAGGCCAATGGTCGGGCCGTGATCGGTGCCGAGCAGTTTACAAACCGTCGGATGCACGCAGGAAAGGCGTTTGCACTTGACTTCCACTTCGGGCCGGGTGCAACGCATCTGGTACATGTTCGCCGTGGGCCCGCCGATATCGCTGATCACGCCCTTGAAGTCCGGGTCGGCCGCGAGCTTGTTGACTTCCCGTTGAATCGAATCGGGCGAGCGCGACTGGATGATGCGGCCCTGATGGGCAGTGATCGAGCAAAAGGTGCAACCGCCGAAGCAGCCGCGCATGATCGTCACCGAATCCTTGATCATCTCATGGGCGGGAATCGGTTCCTTATAGGAAGGGTGCGGCCGCCGCGTGTAGGGCAGATCGTAAATGCGATCCATTTCCTCGGCAGGCAGCGGAAACGCCGGCGGCGTGGCCACAATCGCCTGCCGTTCGTGGAACTGCACCAGCGTGGCCGCGTTGAAGGGATTTGTGTTCAGATGAATGAGCCGGGTGGCTTCGACGAAGGCCTTCTTGTCGTCGCGGACCGCTTCGAACGATGGTAGCTCGATCGACTTGAAGCCGGTTAGCCGCGACGCGGAGTCTTCGGAGCGGAGCGCGCTTCGCTCCGAAGACTCCGCGTCGCGGCTAACCAAATCAGCCGATTCACGGGCACCCAGGGCATAGGCGACGCCGCGTAAATCGCGAAGATCCTTGACGGTCTTCCCGGTCGCGAGCCGGCGGGCGATCTCGACGATGTTCTGCTCGCCCATGCCGTAGACCAGCAAGTCGGCCTTGGTGTCGAGCAAAATTGAACGGCGTACGGTGTCGCTCCAGTAGTCGTAATGGGCCAGCCGGCGCAAGGACGCCTCGACGCCGCCGGCGATGATCGGCACGCCGGGAAACGCCTCGCGGGCCCGATGGCAGTACGGCAGCGTGGCGCGGTCGGGCCGTAAGCCGATCCGGCCGCCGGGCGAGTAGGCGTCGTCGTTGCGAACTTTTTTGTTCGCGGTGTAATGATTGATCAGCGAATCCATGTTGCCGGCACTAACGGCATAAAACAGACGCGGCTTGCCGAAGATCCGCCAGGGCTCACAGGTCCGCCAGTCGGGTTGGCTGAGCATTCCCACGCGGAACCCTGCCGCTTCGAGCACGCGATGGAGGATCGCCATCGCGAAACTCGGGTGATCGATATAGGCATCGCCGGTGACGAAGACGACATCGACGGCATCCCAGCCCCGAGCGCGCATTTCTTCCGCCGACATGGGCGCAGGCGGAGCGGCATGGCGTTCGTGCCACATCGGCAGCGATAGTCGAGGCTTCATCAGAGTTTCCAAGTTCCGAGACGGGTATCAAGTGCTATTCTAGCAGGATCATCGGCCGGGCAGGTGAAGAAAGCTGGGAACTTCGCGGGGAACTCATCAACGAGCCCGAAGCGCCAGCAAGGGTGTCAATACTCCCTTGCTGGCGCTTCGGGCTCGTCAATCCTCGCTCACCCACTTCGGCAGATCCGTCTCAAACGTCATCCGCACTTTCGTTACCGGATGGTTCAACGTGAGCTTCCACGCCAGAAGACAAAGCGGCGGATCCTCAAACGCGTGGGTTTGCGTGGCGCCGAGTTGCCGGCCGGGTAGGTAAAGCTGATCGCCCAGGATGGGCCAGCCGAGATGCCAGAGATGGACACGGATTTGGTTGGTCCGGCCTGTCTTCGGTTGCACTTCGAGGAGGGCAGTGCCGTCGGCAAAGCGATTCAAGACACGGAATAGCGTCAACGCCGAAAGGCCGTCGATGGCGTCGATTTCGCGTGAGCCGCAATCCCCCGAGGTCGCACTGATGGCGAGATCACACTCAAAGCGATCTTCGGGAGGATGCCCGATGACGCGGGCGAGATAGACCTTTTCAATCTCGCCGCGTTCGAATTGCTGTTGCACGTTGGCCGCGAAGCATTTGCGGCGAGTCAGGGCGACCAGTCCGCTGGTACTCGCGTCGAGCCGGTGGGCTTGCCGGGGCGTCTGGCCGCGATAAACCTCCGTCAGGATCGACTGAAGCGTGTTGCGATTGAACCGGCCGGCCGGGTGCATCGGCAGCGGGGCCGGCTTGTGCAGAATGATCAGAGCCTCGTCTTCATGCAAGATCCGTATCGCCGGGTTCACGTCGGGTTCGCGAATTGCGGGTTGCAACTGCCAATAGCGTTCCCCGGCTTGAACGATTCGCGTAGCCGCCGCCGGTTGGCGATCGTTGTCCAGGATGCGTCTCTGTTCGAAGCGTTGCTTCCATTCTTCGACTGGAATGTGATCGAAAATCTTGCAAAGAAAATCGAGAAGCGAGTTACCGGCGAAGGGAGCGGAAACGCGCACCGGGCGATGGTTGTCGTAAACTTGGCTGCCCGGTAATGGTGTCGTCGCCGTGACAATGGCCGCGTGACGCTCGGCGATCGTCTCGGCCATCCGTTCTTCGGTCGACTTAAAACAATAGGTGCAAGATTGGCCGAGCTTGAAGCGCGGGTCGGCCATGTCTTCCGCGGTGAGCGGTGTCTGGCAGGCGAAACACTGGGTACTTTTCGTCTCGCGTAAAGTCTGGTCGAGACCGACGCGCTGGTCGAAGACGAAGCACTCCCCCTGGTAATGGGCGTTGCCGCATTCCTCGAAATATTTGAGAATCCCGCCATCGAGTTGGTAGATTTGCTCGAAGCCTTCGCGTTCCATGAACGGCCCCGCCTTTTCGCAGCGGATGCCGCCGGTGCAGAACATCACGATCGGGTGGGTTTTCATCTCCGCGGGAAGACGGCTCACGGCCTCCGGAAATTCGCGGAAATGATCGACGCCGATGGGGATTGCATTCGCGAAGGTGCCGAGCTTCACCTCGTAGTTGTTCCGCGTGTCGAGCAGCGTGACCGGGCGTCCTTCATCCAGCCATTGCTTCAATTCCGTTGCCGAGAGCTTCGGGGAGGGCCGTCGAGCTGGGTCGATTCCAGCGATGCCAAAAGCGATGATCTCTTTTTTGATCTTTACCAGCATGCGCGCGAACGGTTGCTCGTCGCTCAGGCTGATCTTGGGTTCGAGGCCCGCTAAACCCGGTAAGTGGCGAAGTTCGGCGATCAAGGAATGAATTTCGCGATCCCGCCCGGCCACGAAGAGGTTGATCCCCTCGGGGCTCAGCAGAATCGTTCCGCGAATGCCCCATTCAAGGCATTGGTTGAGAAGACGTTGGCGCAATGGCTTGAGATCATCGAGAGGAACGAATTGATAGGCGGAAATATTCGTGAAAGTAGACATGGCAAAACCAGAACGAGAACGACGGGACTCGAACCCGCAACCTCCGGCGTGACAAGCCGGCGCTCTAACCAATTGAGCTACGTCCCCAGAATAATGAAGTATAAAGAGTGGGCAGGCCGACAGCAAGCCCCCCGGGGAGCGTTTTTGGCTTGAATCGGGCGAAAATCATATCACCTTGAACAATAGGCGGGCGTTTTCAGTCGTCTTTTCAGCGAGGGCTTCGACCGAAATCCCGAAAACCCCTGCTAAACAAGCCGCCGTGTGAGCGACGTACGCCGGCTCGTTGCGTTTGCCCCGGAACGGCATCGGGGTGAGGTAGGGACTATCCGTTTCCACCAGCACACGATCAAGTGGAATCGTCGCGGCAACCTGCCGTAGCGAATCGTTGTTCTTGAAGGTCAGCATCCCCGCGAAAGAGATGTGCAGGCCCATTGCCAGGCACGCTTGAGCCGTCGCGGAATCGCCGCAAAAGGAGTGCATCACCGCCGCGATCGGGCCATGACGTTCAAACGCGGCTCGCAACATGCGAACGACATCGGCCTCCGCCTCGCGGCAGTGGATCACCACGGGCAGGTTCCGTTCCCGCGCCAGCTGGAGATGCCGATCGAAAAATTCTTCCTGAAGCGGGAACGGTGCCCGGTCCCAGTAACGATCCAACCCCGTTTCGCCGACAGCCACAACGCGCGGATTCTGAACCATTTCAAGGACGCGTTCCCAATCGCCCGGCTTCATTTCTGCGACGTGATTCGGCTGGATCCCGACTACCGCGGCGAGTACCGGATATTGCTCGGTCAATCGCACCGCGGCGGCACTCGTGTCCGCATCGACGCCGATCGTGAGAATTCGCGACACCCCCGCTGCAGTGGCCCGATCAAGCACTGCTGGCAAGTCGTCGCGAAATCGATCGTCGTCCAGGTGAGCGTGCGTGTCGATGAGCATGTGGATCACGCGGCCAGCGGCTGGGTCATTTGTTCAAAATCGAGCAGGTGCTTGCGGTTCAGTTCGAGGATGGACGCGAGTTGTTTCTGAACCTCGGCATCCGGCATGGCGAGAGCGTCCGCTTCCAGGTCCGCCAATTCCTTGCGTTGTTCGAGGATCAACGGCGGGAGCAGTTTGCGAATCGCCACGAAGTTGTAGCTCGTGAAGTTGGTGGGGAAGGCCCCCAGGTAGGGGAGCGGCACCTGCTTCGCATCGATCCAGGTCGCGAACTTCTCCAGGGCTTCCAGTTCCTCCGTGGCGAGTTGGTTCACTTTTTCGACAAGACCGCGATCGCCGTCGCTCGACCACGGCGACGCCTGGTGAATGTATTGCAGGAACGAGCGATTCTCCCGACGAAATATCTCCCGAAGCCGTTCTTGAGTCTTGGCGTCGAACATGAATATCCCCGAAGTTGATCAGAAAAACCGGCGGCGACAGACCTCTGGTCTGTTGCCACCGAAGTCGGGCTCTCACTTGTCATTATACCTGATTGCCGGACGAAGTGGCTCAACGGCCCGATTGGCCGCATCAGTAAGCGGGTTCCAGAATATGCCGGCGGCAACGACGAGAACCGCCAGGGCCGAGGTAAACACGGTCGGCCCAAAGCCCACCGGCCGGATGTTCGATTCGGCAGGCGGGGCATCCAGGACCATAACGCGCAGGATCTTCAAATAATAGCCGGCACTGATAACCGTGTTCACGCCGGCAAGGATCAACAAGGCGTAATACGTGTACGCCAAGGAAGGGACGTCGGTCGTCGCTTGATGGCCGGCGTCGAAGAGCACGGCGAAGACCTGAAACTTGGCCGCGAACCCGGCCAGCGGCGGCAGGCCCAAGAGGCTGAGCAAGAAAATCGCGAAGGTGATGACCAGGGCCGGGGAACGATGGACCAAGCCCGCGAAACTTTCGAGATCTTCCGACCCCGAGGCATTGCGAAGGAAGGCGACGCAAGCGAACGCTCCGAGATTCGTCAAGAAATACGCCATCAGATAAAAGAGCACCGCGCCGGCCCCGTTGGCGGAAAGCGGGGCCAGGGCCATCAGCATGTAGCCGGCATGGGCGATGGTGGAGTACGCGAGCAGGCGTTTCAGGTTTGTCTGCCCCATCGCGGCCAGATTGCCAAGCGTCGCGGTGGCCGCCGCAATCGCCGCCAGGAGCAGGCCGAGCATCCCGCACGTCAGTATCTGCGACTGCGAACCGCTCGGCCCGGCGAGGCTCAGAAATAACCGCGCCGCCAATGCCAGAGCGGCACCTTTCGACGCCACCGAGAGAAAGGCCGCGACTTCCGCCGCCGCCCCTTCAAAGACATCCGGGCACCAGAAATGGAACGGCACGGCCGAGAGCTTGTAGCCAATGCCGACGACGACGAACAAAGTCCCGGCAATGAGTACGGCATCAAAGCCGCCGACCGTGACAGCCGCCTGATAACCAAGAGCTAGATCGGGGAGATAGCCAGTGCCGAATTTACCGCAAAGCAGGCTGATGCCGTAGAGCATGATGCCCGAGGCACTGGCCCCGTAGACGACATACTTGAGGGCGGCCTCGCTCCCTTGCCGACGGCCCTTGAGGAAACCGGCGAGGGCGTAGCTCGGCACGCTGGCCATCTCGATGGCGATGAACACGGTCAGCAGATGATTGGCCGAGGCCATCATCATCATGCCGAGCGTGCTGCCGAGCAGGAGCGTCGCGAAATCGGCCGAGTCGTCGCGGTCGGGGATTCCCGTTAGCAGGGTGAGCAGCAAGAGTACCGAAACAAACGCAAGAAGGAACATTCGCACGTAGACGGCGAAGTAATCGTAAACGAGTAGCCCCGAGAAGATTTGCAATTGCTGGGCCGCATCGGGATCGAAGGCCGGATTCCCGTTCCATTGAGCGACCGCGATTACCAAAGAAACCACGGACGCCGCCATCGCCACGTAGCCCAGATGGAGATGCTTCAGTGTGCTGAAGAGCCGCAGAAGCAGCATCAACACGATCGCCGATGCCAACACGATTTCCGGCAGGAACGCCAGCAAATCGCGGGCAAGATCGCCTTGAAGCTGATTGACGAATTCCAGGGAAGGAAACATGAAGCAGGCTCGCGACACTCGGAAGGAAGGACCGCGCCGGTTGGTGTTTTATGGAATTGGCGAGCCGGGAGCGACCGACGCCTGTTAACCCGACGCGCTAGCGAGGATTCGGCCCTCCCTCGCTAGCGCGTCGGGTTAACTGGAGCGGGCGCGAAGCCGCAAGCGGCTCCTTACGGCCGCAACCGCGCCAGACTATCCACCAACCCCGTCACGCTCGGTTCCATCCACGACAGTAGCAACATCTGCGGCAGCACGCCCAGGGCGATCGCCAGGAACACGAACGGCAGCAGAATAATGGCCTCGCGCAACGAGAGATCGCGGAAGCCGCTAGTCGCGGCATTGGTGCCGAGGAAGACGCGTTGCCAGGTCCAGAGCAAGTAGCCAGCCGTCAGAATGGTTGCCAGGATGGCGGGGATCGCCAGACCGGGATGATATTGCCAGGCGGCCAGGACGACGAAGATTTCGCCGACGAAGCCGCACAAACCCGGAAGGCCCATCGATGCGAAGAAGAGAATGGCCGACAACCCGCCGTAAAGCGGCATCGGCTCCATCAACCCGCCGAGGCGATTGACTTCGCGATGGTGGGCCCGTTCATAAACCACGCCGACGACGAAGAAGAGGGCCGCCGAGGTGATGCCGTGCGAGACCATCTGGAACATCGCGCCGTTCACGCCCCAGGCCCAGTATTGCGACTTCGAGGCCGACGACCAGACCGCGATGCCGAGGATCACGTAGCCCATGTGGCTGATCGAACTGTAGGCGAGCAATTTCTTGAAGTCGCTCTGCCCCATCGCCACCAAGGCCCCGTAGACGATAGCGAAGGCACCGAGCATACCGACGTAGAGCGAGAGTTGATCCGCGGCCCACGGACAGATCGGGTAGGCCAAGCGCAGGATGCCGTAGCCGCCGAGTTTCAGCAGCACTCCGGCCAGAATCATGCTGATCGGTGTTGGTGCCTCCACGTGCGCATCCGGTAGCCAGCTATGCAGGGGAACGATCGGCACTTTCACCGCGAAGCCGATGAAGAGCAGCAGGAAGAACACGTACTGATACGATGGCGTGAAGAATGGTTGTGTGAAACGCCCCTTCGCATCTTGCGCGTTCTGATCGCGACCGAGTAGTGGCACACTGTTGTCGTCCGATTTTAGCGTCTGATCGTGTTCGTCTTTCGGCAGGACCATGCCGGCCGGTGTCGGGTCTTTCCGCGCGGTCAGCCGATTGGCCTGGCCCATGATGGCCAGCATCGCCCCCTGGCCGGCACGCTGAAGCGTGATGATATCGAAGGTGTGGTAGGCGCGGGCTTCATCCTCACTAAGTTGCGGATTCAGCCGCATCCGCTCGACCTTGCGGGCTTCGACGGCATCTTTATCCACGAAGTCGCGGACATCGGTGAAATAAAGGCCGATCATCGCGACCAAAATAAAGACGCTCCCCAGCAGGGTGTAGATCACGAATTTGATCGCCGCGAACTTCCGCCGTCCGCCGCCCCAGATGCCGATCAGAATATACATCGGCAGGAGCATCACTTCGAAGAAGACGTAGAAGAGTAAGAGATCGAGCGACATGAACGCGCCGATCACGCCCTTT
>JAIOQJ010000112.1 GCA_021413475.1 Planctomycetota bacterium
TACGCAACCCCGCTCGTAAAAAACACCCCGAGCCGGCTTGATTGCGAGTGGTGCGTGCTTCCTCTCGCTCGCTCACCGGCTCGGGGTGGATGGTCGATTCAGTCGTCCGGAGTCGCCGTTTCGCCGCCGTTGACCGACATCAGCCGGGCCAGCACGCGGATGTCGATCTGCTGTCTGATCCGTGCCACGGAACCATCGCCCATAAGGACGTTGGTACCGCTGGAATGGAATGCATAAATTTCGCCGTCGTTCTTGCAATTAATGGCGCACGGCCCAATGTTGGCGGTGCCCGTGGCGAAGTCAGTCCCTTTCATTGCTTCGAGGTCGCTGGCGGGTTGAACCCAGCCATCGGGAATCCCGGCCGCATCGATTTGCTTGCCGACGCGCCAAGTTGCGGGACGCCCAGCGGACTCAACGAGGAGGATGGTGTTCGACAGTCCGTCGGTCACTTCGACAATCCGGCGTTGCCCGGCATTTATCCCGGAACCGATTGGACTGCCGGTAGGGGCTTTCCCTTGCGGCAGAAAGCCATTGTCCGTGTTCCCCTTGGTGTCCGTGACCGGCGCAACGTTGGCGACGGTACTTTCCTTGTCGGCAAAACCCTGGTTGAAAAGCGCCCGTGGCACTCGGTAAACCGCTCCGTAATCGTTCGGGGCGAACGTTTTGCCATTGGGTTTTTGGAACGTCTTTGGGCCAGGCGACGATGGGCATTTCAGCAACGCGATTGGCGTGGCCGCGACGTCCGCGTTATTGGCCGAGTTCCAATCGCCCTGGGCCGTGAGCCCATCGGTGGCCACCGTGTATTGATTGGCGAGATTGCCTTGCTCGATGTAGGGGAGCAGAAAAGTCGCCCAGGAATGGCGGGTGTTGATGTACGCGGGACCGCCGGCCGCGGGTGTGTAGTTATGCTTCACCACCCCCTGATAAAAACCGGTGGCCGACTCATGAGCTTGAAACGCGAGCCCCAATTGCTTGAGATTATTCGCGCACTTGGTCCGCGACGCCGCCTCGCGCACCTTTTGGATGGCGGGTAATAGCAGCCCAATCAGGATCGCGATGATGGCGATCACGACCAGAAGTTCGATCAACGTAAAACCGTATCTCGTGCGATTCAATCGCATGGGAAGTTCTCCTATGGAAGCAGGTCACTCGACCTCTTGAAAATAACTGTCAGCCGATTCGAGGTCCTGAAACGCGAACCCCGCTTGAATGAGGTTGTTCCCGCAAGTCTTTCTGATCGCGGGTATGAGCACCCTGAAGGCGATCGATGCCAGTCGTTCGAGAATGGTGAAGCCGAAGTTTCTGAAGGATTGTCGCATCTTCACCATCTCCTGAACGGCCTAACGTCGGCTGAACGCCTTCGTGTTGATTTCGATCGGGCTCCACTCGGTCTTCGACTTGTTCACGACGACTCGCAGTGCATCCGGTCGTTCCGGGCTCTCGTAGTCGCCGTTAAGTTGATCGTTATCACCATCCGTGGTGGGCCAGTAGATCGTCAAAACGTATTCACCTGCCGGGGCACCATCGTTCGCGGAGAAGGTACTCAGTTCGAACGAGCCATCTTCCTTGACCTTGCCGAACGGCCGCTGTTGAATCGATTTCATTCCCGAGTCACTGGCGGGATGCAAAGTGACATTCGCTCCGGTCGCCGGCTGGCCGTTCACCTTCACGACGCCCGCGACGCGGTACGTCCGCGGCTTGCTGCCGCAGCCGGTACACACCATCAGGCCAAGAACGAGCACCGCCAAGGCGAATTTCCGGGATTGAATGTTTACTTTGTTTGTCATCATATTTCCTCAAAATGCATCGACGAAAGATTATACATGTCATCATTTTACGTCGATTTCAGCCTGAATTCTGTCGAGACGATCTTATTTACTACTAATTTGATCGTCTTGATGATGTATATTATCGACCAGATCGATTTGAAGTCCAGCGGATTTCGCCGAGGTGTAAGCGTACTTCGTCAAATGAGAAAATGGAGCGGTCGGGAATCGTGAAAAACGAGGAGCGTCACGCGATTCGGTGAGGTGTTATTCAGGTTTTTGGATCGGCAAAGTAACTGTCAATGACATGAGGATCGAAAATGCAATTCGCCAGCGGAATCGGCGTGAACCTCAATCAAACCATTCCCCACACCCGTCGCAGTCCCCACTCCAGACCGATGATGACCACGAATGACACGAGCACCAACGGCAGGAACCAGTTGTTGCCGTCGCGGCGCCAATCGGGATACTTCTTGGGAGCGACGTTCGTCTGCTTCAGGGGCTTGTCCAGGAACTCTTCCTGAAGGAACGCCGGCAGCTTGTCGGCCTTGCGGACCACGTCAGCCGAAGTGCCGCGCGAGTGGTATTCCAGACCGAGCAGGAACCCGTCCTTGGCGGAAGGGTCGAGTAATTCGCCGGAAACTTCGGGGTAAACGTCGAACCAGGCCTCGGCCTCGCGGACTTCACTGCCGTCGATATCCTTGGCATCGCCCCAGGCGACCACGCGATACTCACCCGGTTCCTTGGGGCTGAACTCGCCGCGTGCTTTTCCCTTTTCGCCGCGCTCGGCCGGTTTGGCCAGCTTCTCGTCGGCCGTTTCGTTGGCCTTCAGGACTTGGTACTTCATCTTGGGGTTTGGCACATCGTCGCCGTGCTTGTCCTTGATACCCATGTCGAAGATCGTCTTGCCGTTCACCGCAAGGCGCGTCGGTGTCGCGTTGACGTAGACGCTACCGGCCACCTCGTCTTGATGGGCCAGCCAGAGGACGATTTGTTTCCAAAAGCGCGCGTGCAACTTGGTGCCGAGTTCGGGATCAGCGGCGCCTTCCTCACTGCCGAGATTAACCCACTTCCAGGTCTGGTCGCCGCCGAAGGCGAGCACGCGGGCATTATTGCCGATGGTCTGGCCCACCAGCAGCGGTAATTCATCAACCGCTTTGACACGGCCTCGCCCCATCGCATACACCTTGGCCCCTTGCTTGGGGGTTCCCAGCACCGTGTAGCCGCCAAGTCGAGTCGCGGCTGATTCACCAAGTTGTTCCCAAATCTTCTTGTTCTTGTCGCTATCAGGATCGAGCTTCATGATGTACGAATTGAACGCATCGGGCAGCGGGCGAATTTCGACATCGGCATCGACCTGTGCCGTCTTGTCGGCGATCAGAACCGGCAGCAGGCCAGCGATCGGTGAGTTTTTCCAGCCATCGCCCTGGGTCGCGCCGGGCGTGCCGCCGAAGCTATCGAGGCCGCCCAGCATCATCAGGCCGACGCCTTTTTCGGTCACCAGCTTGGCGATGTTCTCGGCCAGCTTCGGATCGATCGAACTCAAGCGGGCCGGCGAAACATCGCCGAGGATGATGACGTCGTAAGCTTCGTTGAAGACGTCGAACTTGCGTGACTCCCCGGCGGCGGGGGGATCGTCAGTCTGCCGGATCAACTCGACGAAATCGAAGCGTTTATCGGTGGCGATGGCGTAACGCAAGAACTTCAACTCCTGCCGAAGTCGGTCGATCACCAGGATCCGCACGCCTTCCTTGGTGACGGGAACGAATGTCTGAATCTTGTTGTTGCCCGGGATGCGATCTTCGGCCGGCCCTTCCTTGATCTCGAGCGTGACGCGGATCTGGCCCGGCTTTTCCGGAGCCTTGGTGACGATCTCGATCTCGTTACCGGTCGCTTTGCGCAGGAAGAAATCCTCGGTCCGTTCGAGATCGGGAATATCGTCCCAGGTTTGTGTGCTCGAATTTCGCTTGCTGACGGAGAGGCGAATTTTCACCCGTGAGTTTTCGAGACCGGTGGCCTTCAATTGGGCCTTGATGGTCAAGTCGGCCTTCACGGCCACGGGCGACGGGACGGCGGCGA
>JAIOQJ010000113.1:0-4489 GCA_021413475.1 Planctomycetota bacterium
GTACGATTTTGACCGAAGTAACGGCATCAATGCTTCGCAGGTGGATTTTGTTGGGGTGGCCGCCCATGAGATCGGGCATCTTCTGGGCTTCTACAGCGGTGTCGACAATCTCGACTTCAATGCCATGGCACCCGGCAAAAATGACAATGAGTTTTTGGCCGTCACCGCACTCGATCTCTTCCGTTTCTCGAGTCGAAGCATCGGCGCGGGCAGCGGGATCGGTGTCATCGACTGGACCGCCGACAGCACGCCCAAGTACATTTCTGTCGATGGTGGGCTGACGTTGCTCGCCGCCTTATCGACCGGCGAGAATTTTGGAGATGGCTACCAGGCGTCGCATTGGAAGAACAATCTCGGTCTCGGCATCATGGATCCAACCATTTCATCCGGCGAATTTGTATCCATTCTTCCCAATGACCTCGTGGCATTTGACATGATCGGCTACGACTTGACCCCGACACCAGAACCTTCGTTTTGCCTGCTGCTGGGATTTCTCGGCATTTTGGCAATCGCCCTGATTCGTAGCCGCCCGCGGCCCGAACATTTGACTTCGACTCCCGCCGCCTGATCAATCATTCCCCGGTCAATTCTCATTTTCAAGTTACCCATCCATATTCTTCGTCCACGCTGAAATTCAATGTCGATTCTGAACTATTTCATTCTTCTTGCCAAGTTCGTGGCATCGGCTTTAAACCGTCGTTCGTCGATCTGTTGGCAACGAACGATCAAGAATTTCGGATCACCAGTCACAGTTAGAATCCCGGCGCATCTCTCTTGCAGAAGGGGAGGGATCAGGGGCCCCTCTCATGAATCGGAAGAATGTCTTCCGGTTCTCAATCTCCATGTTTCATGCGAAGGGGAACAGAAATGATGCGTTCTTTGTTAGTCGCAGCAGTGGCGGTGTTCATGATTCCAAGCGTGAGCCTTGCCCAGGCACCCACAGGGGTGGTAATCACCGGCATCGTGGGAGGCAATCAACTCGCCGTGAGTGCTGGCAATCAAGGGGGAAATCTTGTGGGTGCTGGTAAACTCACGGCCCCGAATGGCTCGTTTTACAATCTCCAGGTGACATCAGGGACGATTCAGCAAGGTCGGTATGCGACGCTACAGGGCAACATCCTCGCACCCAATGGTGCGGTCGCCGCTCCCTTTATTTTGAATGGCGACAGCGTCACCGGAAACATCGTGTTCTCTTACACCGTGGGCGGTAAGGTCGTCAAGCAAACCACCAAGGGTGCCGTCGTCATCAAATAGCCGTTGCCACACGATCTCGCGAAGGACGTCAAACAAAGATGAGCGACGTCCTTCGCGTTTCCGAGACTTCAGAGCATTTGCCGCCGCCAGGAAAAAGTCCGGCGACGAATTCACTTACCGGTCGGTTTGAACGACTCAAAAATATCCGCGAGCGCCTTGTCGGTCAGGCGGCCGAGTTCGGCGAGGATCAACGCTTCTGCTTCCGGCAGCAGTGGCGAACTGACCGGTTCGTAACCGCCGTATTTGTGCGATTCCGCCGTGCAGATGTAACCCAAATTTCCGTTGGCATAGCCGATGATGATCGGGGTCGCCCGATCAGCGACGGCTTTTTCGACTTTGAAGCCGTACTCGACCATCGGCTCGCCGGGGATCGTTAGTAGCAGAAAGTCGCCGATCCGCATCGCTTGCATCTCACACAACTTTTTCTCTTTCTTGCCGGGCAGTTCGATCACGCTGGTCACGACTCGCAGTGGGTAGATTTTCTTTCGCTTCGCCAGTTCCTCGCGAATCACGCTGCGGTCGGCGGCACGGACCACCGCACAGCCAAGGCTTCGGCCGGTCCATTTGATGTCGGCCTCATCGCCGCAACGGTACGGTTCGCCAGGTAGATTCGGGCGAATGTCGCCAGCACATCCCTGAAGGAACATTGCTTGAGTCTTGGGGCCGTAGACTTTTTCGACGAAGCTCTGAGCCTCACCAGGAAAGTCGGCACTGATTTTGGGGAAACCCTTGGGAAAAGGCGGCGTTAGCTTGTCGCCCCAGGTGAACACGCACGGATGGCAGACGGCATGCATGAGAATGTTCATCGGTTCAAGCGTTTGGCCATCGTCGAAGCGTAGCACTTTGACGCGATGATCGCAGGGGCCATCGGGATTCAGGCGGAACAGGGCCCGGTCGTTAATCACTTTGCGGCGGTTGATGTTGAAGTCGATGCGATCCTCGGAATAGCCGACCGACACCGGCCGCATTCGCTTGTGGGCATCGGCCGCCGCCGCCGCGATCTTCGTGACCATCTCGCGCCCCCAAGGCGATTCGGCTGACCATCCGGGTCCCGAGTGGTTGTGCGACGCGGCGATCATGATGTTTTTTGCCGGCACCTTGGTCTTCTCGGAAATCGCGTCGCGGAGCGCGGTCACCATTGGGGTCGACGCGAAAATCAAATCGAGAGTGACGATCGCGGCCTGCGTGTCGCCGTTATCGAGCAAGAGCACCCCCGCGCGAATCGGATCGCGAATCCCGTTCGTGGGCCTTACGTGCCCCACCACCGGCGTGTCGGCGGGCGGCGAAATATCGACTTTCGCGACACCGGCACGCAAATTCGATTCGACCTTGAATTGAAACTCCTCGGCCGCGACGCGAAGCGTCTGGCAGAAAAGGAACAAAAGCGAGAGGAACCAGAGGGGTAACTTCATGGAAGGAATGCCTTTCTCGTGGGCCGAATGCAAACTGAATGAATGTGAAGTGACTCTATTCCCACGTCACAGAATCGGCGAGCCAGGTTGCGTACGCTCCTGGAGGACTTGGCGTATCGTTTGATTGGAAGTCCGGGAATCAACGGACAAACCCGCATTATTTCGCGTTTTCTGCAGTCCTCCAGGAGCTTACGCAACCTGGCTCGTCAGCAAATCTCACAAAGCGGTGATCATGATTTACATGGTAGGCGCACCGCCGCATCAGGACATGTACGATCTCAAAATGGAGGCCCCGGTCGGTATCCGCGGTGAGTTCAAGCCGATCAGCACCAAGGTGCCGGGCATTCAGATTTCCGAACACCTGCCGAAAATCGCCTCGATCATGGACAAATGCGTGCCCATTCGTTCGGTCCACGGCTCGCCCGATGGCGATCACGATTCGTTCATTTGCTACACGGGCCGATCGAAGCGGAAATTGATCCCGGGCACATGGCCCTCAATCGGTTCGACAATCTCGAAATTGCTGGGGCCCGCGAATAAGTCCACACCACCATTCGTCGGATTGGCACCGACCGCCGGCCATCCTCCGTACGGATCACCCGGCCACCCCGGCTACTTGGGCGTCACCCATGCCGCGTTTCGACCTTCCGGCGAAGCGATGAAAGACATGCAGTTGAACGGCATCGATATGGGCCGTCTCAGTGATCGACGGCAACTGCTCGCGAACTTCGACAGCGTCCGCCGAGAAATTGACCTGAGCGGCACGATGAAAGGTCTCGATTCGTTCAATCAACGAGCAATGGAACTCCTTTCCTCCAGCAAACTGGCTGCCGCTCTTGATATTTCGAAGGAACCGCAAGCCATTCGCGATCTCTACGGCAAAGGGGACTCGAAGAATTACGGCGATGGGGCACCACGGAACCTTGAACATTTTCTGATGGCTCGCCGTCTGGTGGAGGCCGGCGCGCGGGTGGTGACTTTGAATTTCGGCCGCTGGGACTTCCACTCGAACAACTTCAGCGAGTGCAAGAACACGCATTTCCCGATGTTCGATCGGGGCATGCACGCGTTGATCAGCGATTTGCACCAACGAGGGTTGGACAAAGATGTGGCGGTCGTCGCCTGGGGTGAATTCGGCCGCACGCCGAAGATCAATGCCGAGGCGGGCCGCGACCACTGGCCGGAAGTCGGCGGCGCTCTCATCGCCGGCGGCGGCTTCCGCACCGGCCAAGTCATCGGGGCAACGGACCGCGACGGAGCGCGAATTGCCAATCGACCGGTTCACTTTGGTGAAGTTCACTCAACGCTTTATCACCATTTCGGCATCAATCCGAACGAAGCGACGCTGCAAGATTACTCAGGCCGCCCGCACACGCTCGTCGATGGCTGGACGCCGTTGCCGGAATTGATGTGAGTTCAGAGGTTATTCCGTGAATTTCAGTTCGACATGTCCCAATTCCCCGAAGTCGGCCCTGATCTGATCGCCTGCCTGCGCGGGGTAGACCGCCGTGGTCGTGCCGGTACTGATCTTGTCGCCACGGCGGAGTTGCCGGCCAAACTTGGGGAGTTCGTTCGCGAGCCAGGCGACTACTTTCAGCGGGCTCCCTAACACGTTCGCCCCTGAGCCCGCGAAGACCTGTTTGCCATTCACAAACAAGCTGGTCGGGTGACTCGTGAAATCGATCGATTGCCATTTCGAGTAATGCCTGCCTTCAATCCACGCACCATGAATGGCATTGTCGGCGATTAATGTCGGAGCACCGACCTTTTTCCAATCGTGGAAGCGATGATTGACGACCTCGATCGCCGCGAAGCCCGAGCCG
>JAIOQJ010000113.1:4503-7646 GCA_021413475.1 Planctomycetota bacterium
TACGGTTCTGGAGAAGCGGGCACGTCCTCGCCTATTTCAAAGCCAAATTCCGGTTCGATCAGACGGAGAGTGTAGGGCGAGGCCGAGAGTTCGACGGGCGTGCGGTGGCTCGTTGCCGAGAGAAGCCGGCCGAAAAACGGAGCATCGACATCCATATCTTTTTGCGCCACGACGTTGGTTGCGGCAATCTTGTAGCCGATCGTCTGGCCGCCCAATTTGGCGAGGAGTTTTTCGATCAGCCGATCCTGGGCACGGTAGGCGTCCGCCAAGCCGACCGGCGTCAACTCCACCGGCAGCCGCGCTACCTGCCGTTTCGTCTCGCGCATTTCAAACAAATACGCGGCCGTTTCGATGTCGGAAGCCATGTGTGAAGCCTTTCTTGAATGTAAGCCGCTTGCGGCTTCGCGCTCACTCTGCGAAACGAACGCCGTCTGCTTGGCGATGGCGAGCGCTAAGCCGCAAGCGGCTGGCGCCTGACAAGATTATTTTCGCGGAACTATCACCGAGTCCTTCGGAACCTCCGCCCCATGACCCGTCATGTTATCCGCGAAGAGATTTCCTTTACCGCCGATGACTTTTAGCGACAACCACTCTTTTCCTTTTTCCGTGTCGTTCCGGATCAGGCAATCGGAGAGCCGGCTATCGGAGACGTCGTTCAGCAGCAGGCCGATGCAATTGCAATCCAGGATCGCTAAACCCGTCATGTTGAACCGTCTGCATTTCGTCATGGTCATGGCGGCATCGACGCCGTAAACGTTGTGGATGTGCAACGCGTTTAGCGTGCAATCGCGGCAATTTTCGAAGAGCAGGGCGTTCTTGCATTGGAGGCTGGTGCCGTACGAGTAACCCGGATTTCGCTCGAAAACGTTGGTACCTACGACGATCTGCTCCGAATTCTTCACACGCAGGTTATACTGGTAGGCCATCCAGAAGGTATTGCCGGTGATGGTGACGCCGCGGGCGTTGTCGATATCGATGTTGTGCTGAACGTCGGACAGCACATTGCCGGTGATCGTCACGTGCCCCCATTGAACGCCATCCTTCTTCTTCAAACCGTCGCCTCGGCCCAGGATACGAATATTCGCGGAGTCCTTGCCCTTATCGTTGTGCTGGATGGTGCAACCGGTGATGGCAACCTCGGCAATCGAACCACCCGTTGAATCCAGAAGGACGTTCGCGGTAGGAGGTCCGGCGGCGCTCATGTTGCTTTCGATGTCGCAGGTGCCGATATGAAGATTGCGAACATCGCCGCCGCGCGACACAATTCCACCGCCTTCGCAGTAACTGATATGGCAACCATCGATATTCGACTGGTGCAGGCTGACGTTGTCATAAAAAACGCCGATGCCGCGATTCTGGTAAATGTGACACGCGGAAATCAACACATTGCGATTTCGTTTCACCAGATGGATGCCGTGCCGGCACTGACGAATCACAGTGCGCGTCACCGTCAGTTGCATGGTTCCTTCCGCTTCGATGCCGTCGGCCTCGTCGTGGGCACCCACGATCTCGATGCCATCCACCATCGGCGTCCGTTGCCGCTCCCAGACATCGGCTTTAAACGTTCTCGGCTCGGCAGTTCCGCCGTGCGTCCCCATGAACTTGATGGCCGGCCCGGGTCCCGCCATAACGATCTGAGCAGTGCCGTCGCCGCTGAAAGCAGTGAAACCAGTCTTGTCCAGATTGACAACGATGGATTGTGTAATGCGGTACGTCCCCTTCGGCAAATGAATGGAACCGTTGCCCGCGTCAATCGCCTTCTGAAGCGCGGCCGTGTCGTCGGCGCGGCCGTCGCCGATTAGGCCATACGGCAGTGTTGGTTTTTCCTTATTGTCGTCTGAGGTGCCGGTCGAGGGCCGAAACGCCAGGAAAGCGAGCAGGCCAAGACCTGAGAGGATCGCAAAAGCGATCAATCGGCGGATCATGTTGTTCTCGTTGGGCAGAAGGATCGTGGGTCGGACGGGCAAAAACATGCAACGGCTCTCCTGTTCGAGAGCCTACGGGCATGTCGAGACAGTGTCAAGAAAGTGTCGAGAAACCGAATGCCTCCATACTGGGTTTCTTACCTTCGAAGAACACGCCGACGATTCTGTCGGCGTGGTCGCTCGGAACGAACACATGCCCGGCCAGTAGCACGACTGCGAAATGCTTCCAGGGGGTTTCTCTTTCCATGGATAAAGAAAGGCCGCAAGGGCATTCCCCGCGGCCTTGAGGAGCGATCGTGTTTAACGAATCACTTCTTTTTCTTTAGCTCCATCTCTTCCTTCTTCTCGTCATCGGCAAGCACCAGCACTTCACTGGTCAGGGTTTTGATCGTGAGAGATACCGGCTTGTCTTTGCCATCCTTGTCCTTCTCGGTCGACGAAATTTAGTCGACCTCAACGTTGTAAGTCGTTTCTTTCTTGAATTGTTCCTTGTCTCCTTCCATGACCTTGAAGATCACTTTGCCGTCCTTGGTAAACTCGATGGTGGCCGACGATTTCTCGTTTTTGTCCTTGGCGTCTTCTTTTCCGTCTTTCTTAAACTTCTCCACAGTCCACACGCCGATAATCTTGTCGGCGTTGCCGCCGCAGCCAGTCAGGGCGAAGGTGAAACCAACAATCAGAACGAGTGCAAGTCGCTTCATGAGACGTTACTCCTAAAGAATGAGTGAGCGGAAGTTGGGTGCCATTCTTGAACGTGTCAGATTCGAAAATTCATTATCGGAATAGTTCACCAGCAAGACAATTTTGTGTCTTGCTGGTGATGAGGCAAACGAGAAAATGTACTACTTCTTGGCGACGGCCTTCTTGAACTCGACTTCTTTCCCCTTGGGATCAACAAGAACCATCGCGTCGGCGGTGAGGGTTTTAATCGTATCGGTTTCGGTGTCGTCCTTGCCGTCCGGAGTCTTCATCGAGACGGTGAGCTTATCTTTTTCAATCTTGTAGGTGCCTTCGAGTTTCACTTCCTTGCCGTTGAGGGTGAGCTTGAAGACCAATTTCCCTTCCTTCGTGAATTCGATGGTGGTGCCGGGGGGAACCTCCTCACCCTTGGTGACCGACCAGGTGCCAACAATTTTGTCCTTGTTTTCATCGGCGGCCGACGAAGCGGCGACGAAACCGACGCAAACAATCAAGGCGAACATGCCACGAACGATCAAC
>JAIOQJ010000114.1 GCA_021413475.1 Planctomycetota bacterium
TCAGATTTCGCTTCAGATGGCCGCGTTGTACACGGCTTCCTTTATCTTCCCTGCCAGTCTATTGCGTCCGTTCGGCGGCTGGCTTTCCGATCGATACGGGCCGCGCGTCGTCACTTACGGCGTTTTCATTTCCATGATGGCCGCGCTCCTGTTGTTATCAAGCCCCGTACAAAACACGCTCGGACTCGGTGTCTACGGCTTCGCAGTAGCGATGTTCATCGTCGGTTGCGCGATGGGCATCGGTAAAGCGTCCGTCTACAAATACATCCCCAACTATTTCCCCAAAGATGTTGGAGCCGTCGGCGGGCTCGTGGGCATGCTGGGTGCCCTCGGCGGCTTTTTCCTGCCGCCGCTCTTCGGATTCATTTCGCGCAGCACCGGCTCTCCGCAAGCTGCTTTTCTGGCGATGTTTGCCTTCACGGCCGTATCGCTGATCTGGCTTCATCTGACCGTCGTCGGCCTTCGTGCCTCGGAACGAGTTGCGACAACTTCGGCTCCCGCAATCGTCCAAAACTGAAAGTAACTCCCAGCGCGGACGCCGCAACCAAAGCAAGAAGATGAGCCACAGAGGACACGGAGCACACAGAGAAAGCAATTTTTATCGCATTTCTCCGTGATCTCTGTGTACTCTGTGGCTCATCTTCTTGACTTTTTTTTGCGCGGGTCCTCTGGCAAGCCGCCTGCGAAATTGTGTTACGAAAGTTAGAAACGAAGAGTCACGAGAGAATCTCGTGAATCGGCTCGCCGTGATCGATTTCGAGGCGTTTCCTGCCCGGCACTTCAAGACGGCGCGGGTCGAGTCCAAGCAGATGCAGAACGGTCGCGTGCAAGTCGGTTATGTAGTGTGCCGGTTCCACGGCGTGGAAACCGAGTTCGTCGGTGGCACCATGCACCATCCCTGGTTTAATTCCCGCGCCGGCGAGCCAGACGGAAAAGCCGTGCGGGTGATGATCGCGCCCCTCCTTGCTGCCGCCGCGGGTTTCCATGCCAGGCGTGCGGCCGAATTCCGTGCAAAAGACGACGAGAGTATCTTGCATGAGGCCGCGGCGCTTCAAATCCTTCAAGAGACCCGCGACAGGCTGATCGATCTTCGGGCATAGTTTGCCGTGATTCTCCTTTAGCTTCGCATGCGAGTCCCATACTCCGTACGGCGACGGATACAGTTGAACAAATCGCACGCCGCGTTCCACCAACCGGCGTGCCGCGAGGCAACGGCGCGCGGCGATCTGGCACGTTGCGTTATCGGTGCCATACAGTTTGTGCGTTTCGGCGGTCTCCTTCGTCAAATCGAGCGCGTCGGGAACGGCACTCTGCATGCGATAGGCAAGTTCGTAGGCACGAATGCGGGCGCGAATGGCACTGTCTTCCGGATACTCCATGCCGGATAGTCCGTTCAACTTCGCAATCAGGTCGTATTCGTTCTTCTGCTCGTCGGCGAGCAGGTGAGGCGGACGCCGGGAGAACGGCAGCGCCTCGCCATCGAGGTTGAGCGGGATACCGTCGTACCGGGGACCGAGATAGTTGGCCTGAATCGACTCGCGCGTGTCGGCACGGGTCGGCCCGCCGAGGACGACGAACTGCGGCAAGTTCTCGTTCAGTGTTCCCAGGCCGTAACTGGTCCAACTGCCGATGGACGGTTGTTTCTCGTCGAGTTTGTGACGGCCGGTGTGGATCTGATTCTCGGCCGCGTGATCGTTGTCGGTCGTCCAGACATTTCGCACGAAGGCGATGTCATCGACGCAACTCGCGATATGCGGCAACCAGTCCGAAACCTCGATGCCGCTCTGCCCGTACTTCTGGAAGCCGACTTGAAGCGGGTACACTGTGGAGTATTTATCGCGAACATTGATCGCGTCGTTGACCACCGATCGCGAGCGTTTGTCGTGCAGGGGTGACTTGATCGGGTTCGGAAAGGGTGTTTGCTCGAACGTCTTCCCGGCGTACTTGTTGAGCGCGGGTTTATGGTCGAACGTTTCCATATGGCTGTAGCCGCCCGAGAGGAAGATCCAGATCACGGACTTCGCCTTGGGGGCGAAATGCGATCGGCCGTCCGGAAACGGATCGGCCGCTGCGCGGGCGATACCGTCCTTGTGGAACATCGCTCCCAGTGCCAGGCCGGTGAATCCCATGCCGAAATCGGACAGGAAAACACGGCGGGACGGTTGTTGTTGCTGCAGGCTTGGATTCATGATCGGATCCCACCTCGGCCGTGACTCAGCGGAGAGTAATAAAATCGTGATGGCTGAACAGCACGCGGACGAGGCTTTCCCAGGCTCGCTGCCGGGCCACTTCAGGCTTCGCGGTTTTACCGACCAGTTCGGTCTGCACTTTCAAGAAGTCCTGGCACGCGGTCAATTCCACCGTCGAGGGACGCCGGGTCAACACCGACTCGAATGCGATGGTGATTGTCTTTTCAGCTTGATCCGCAGCCGTTCCATCGAGCAACCGCTGGGCGAGCAAGCGGCTGCGCACCAACGTGAACTCGCTATTGGTCAATGCCAGGGCCTGTTGCGGCACGAGCGTCTGCGCGCGTTTGTAGCAGTCGCACGGGTCCGGGCCGTCGAAGAACTCCAACACCTTCAATGCTCCGCCGCCTTCCGGGTGGCAGGCGAAGTAAAGGC
>JAIOQJ010000216.1 GCA_021413475.1 Planctomycetota bacterium
GCCCGTGAGGATGAAACCGACGATCATCTTGTCGGTCGCGCGAACTTTGATGCCGCGTTTATCGAGGAACTTCCAGAACAGGAGCACCATCGGCAGGAAAATCATGATGAAGACAGGGTTGAAGCCCTGAAACGCGTCGGCTGATGGAGCGATGGAACGCGTTCCTTTGAGGGGCTTGGAACCGAATAGCTCGCCGATCGGTGAAATGATCTTGGCAATTGAAGTGGTAAATCCGTGGACGGCGTCGCCTGAACAGAGAACCGTCCCGCCATTATCCGATTCACCGGCGAGGGTGCAATCCATGTACGTGTCGGCGAAGAAGATCCAGGTACTGGCCGCTTGATCGAAGATGGCCCAGAAGAACATGACGAGGATGAACAGCGAACCAATCTGACCGAGGACACGCCACCGGATTTTCTTATCTTCCGGCGACAAAGCCTTGCTCTGACCGACAGTTTCCACGGCGTAAAATCTTTTGCCCGCGGCAAAAACGAGCAAGGCAAACGTCATGAAGAAGGCAGGGATCAGGAACGCGATCCGGTAGCCGTGGGCTTCGCGCACGGCGGGGAGCAAAAATTGTGATAAAGCAGCTCCGACATTAATCGCGAAATAGAACCAAGAGAACGCACTTGTGCGAAGTTTTTCTAGTCCCGGACGTTGCTGATCGTATGTCAGCCCCATGAGCGTGGAAATGTTGGGTTTGATAACACCACTGCCCATCGCCAGCAATGCCAATGCCCCGAAGAAGACATACTGATTCGCAAAGCCGACGAGGACCTGCCCGAGCACATAGGGGATTGAGAAGCCCACGATCGTCCAGTATTTCCCGAAGTAATTGTCGGCGAGATAGCCGCCCAGAAGCGGAAGGAAGTAGCAGGCGGCGATGAACAGCGACATGAACGTTCCGCTATCCGCCTTGCTGAAGCCGAGAACATCGGTCATGTACAGGGCCAGGATTGCCCGCATGCCGTAATACGAGCAGCGTTCGGCGAATTCGCCCCAGAAGAAGAACCAGAAGCCGATGGGATGGCCGGTTTTGACGGGTGCCTGGGCCGAGGGGGTATCGGTCGTATCGCTCAAGAGTTCCTCGCTCTCACGGTGGAACGGAATGGGGGCGAAGAGTTCAGTTGAGGAGCGATCTTACATGGTTGAGACTTGAAAATCACCATGAATTCCGCGAAAAGGGGCAAAGTCTTGAACGAAAAAAAGAGCCGTTGAGCATCTCGCGTGAGATACTCAACGGCTTTCTTCAGTGCTTCCCAAGCCTCGGGGTGAGGGTTTCCGAACCCGAGGATCTATTCAACGGCGAGCCTCGGGGTTCGGAAGCCTCACCCCGAGGCTTGTGGGTTTTGTGTTACTTCTTTTTCTTCGGCTCTTCCTTCGCCTTGGGATCCTCTTTCTTCGGTTCTTCACCAGGGGGATAAAGGATCTTAAAGGCGCCCGTTTCAGGGAACATGCGGATGACCCATTCTTCGCCGCCGGTGACGACGATCTTACCGTCGCCGCTGGCGCTGACAGCATAGACGAAGTCCGTGCCGCCCGCGTAGGTCTTGGTCGCGTTGCCGGCGGGGTTCCACAATTTCACCGACATGTCGCCGGAGGTGGTGAGGAAGTTGCCGGCCTTGCCGACGAACAGCAAACGCGTCACTTGCTTGGTGTGAGCGTTGGCCAGGGTCTTGACCTGTTCGCCCTTTTCGAAGTCCCAAATCTTGATGTTGTTGTCGGCCCCGCCGCTGGCGAGCTGCTTGCCATCCGGGAACCAGCCAACATCCAGAACGTGGTGGGTATGGCCTTCGAAAGCCTTGATGAACTTGCCGGAGGGGACTTCCCAGGTCTTGACGAACTTATCGGCCCCGCACGTGGCGAGCTTCGTGTTGTCGGCACTGAACGCGACGCCGAAGACCGTATCGCTATGCGACGTCTTGAAGTCAAACACCAGTTTGCCGGCCGCGTCGAAAATTTTCACTTCACCGTCTTCGGTCGGAGCACCGCCGCCGGTGGCGAGATACTTTCCATCAGGAGAGTAGGCAAGCGCGACGACTCGATCGGCGAAACCGCCGATTCGCGTCTTCAGTGTGCCTTTTTCGACATCCCAGAGAATCACTTCCTGGAAGCTCCCCGTGGCGAGCGTCTTGCCGTCCGGCGAGAAGACCATCGATTCGACGAGCGACAAATGCGCGGCCGATACGGGCTTCTTGTCGGCCGTGGTCAACGTGGGATTCACCAACGTCTTTTCGGCTTTACCATCCGCCGCGTTGAAGAGGAAAACCTGATTCGAACGGCTGGCGGCAATCAGCTTGCCATCGGCCGTGACGGAAATCGCACGCACCGGCTTCACAATCGCTGGGGGCACGCCGACGATGATCATCGGCTTTTCAACTTTGCCGGTCGGCGGCTTGGCACCCTGATCGATCCAGAGCTTGATGAGAGCAAGCTCTTGCGGCGTGAGTGGCTCTTCCTTGATTGGCGGCATGATCGGCGTCAAATTGCGGCTGCTCATTTTGTAGAGCAGGCTCTCCGCGGACTTGCCTTCCACGATTGCCTTGCCGCGTTTACCGCCGTTAAGCAGCTTCACGTACGACGACATGTCGAATTTGCTCTCGATCACATTGCCCGAATGGCAATACATGCACTTGTTGGCGAAAATCGGTTCGATGTCTTTTTCATAGGCGATCGCGTCCTTCCGGTCGATCTTGACCTCGGCGATCGGCACAATCTTGGGTGGGTTCTTTTTCTCCTGAGCGGCGGCGAAGAGCGGTGCCAGCAGAAGGAGAGCGGCGGCTGAAAATCGCATGAAAATTGGCTCCGAAAAGGTAGGTGTAATTTGTGTTTGGTGAAGGAAGAGCCGCGGCAAAGACCGCGACTCTTCCCTCTGGGGGAGTTACTATTTCTTGTCTTTGACCGGCGCAACCTTGTCCACGGTCAGATTGAACTTGGTGTCTTGAACGATCGGGATCTTGCCTTCAACCGTCCCTGTCGCGGTGGCAACGACATTCTGGATGGTTCCGGCCGTCGCATCGGCGGCCACCTTGACCGGGACGACGATCTCATCTTTGCCGGCCGGGATGGTCACCTCGTCCGCGCTGAGCCCCTTGGCGGTGGGCGGCAGCGTCAGCTTTACCTTGAAGTCGCCGGTGTACTCATTCAGACGCTCCACTTTCACGGTCACTTCGCCAGGCATGCCCGGCTTCAGGTTTCCCTTCGGCGTCGCCGTCACCTTGGCCACCACGGTCGGCAGGACTTTGATCACCAGCGGCGTCGTGGCCGTGACGATCGTGAGAGCCACGTTTTTCTTGGCCTCCTTGGCAAACTGAATCGGCGTTGAGGCCTTCATGACGATCGTGTAAGTGCCGGGCGGTGTGGTCGGCTTCACATCGACGATGAAGGTTCCATCGTTCTTATCGGCGGCGATCACCGGAAGGGCCGCACCGTTGCCCACGCTGATCGGTGCCTGCTGAGGATTGACGCCCATCGAAATCTGTTGCAACGTAATCGGTGTTTTCGTTTCCGGCGATCGGGTGATCTTGAACGGCACCGTCAGCTTGTCGCCTTGCTTGAGCATTAGCGGCAGCGGTTGCTTCTCGCCCATCTTGATGAACGAGTTTTCCGGTTCGATGGTGATCTTGAACTGGGCCGCCTCCCGGACCGCCAGGAACAAGCCCTGGTCGAGACGCGTGATCGCGGGAATGTTCTGATTCTGCTGCGGCCCGAGGCTCCAGGTGATGGTCGCGGGCCGGGCTTCGCGGATGGCGGGTTGCCCGGCGATCGTGGCCGTTCCCTTCACCGTGAAGGTTCCACTAAATGGAACGGCACTCGCATCCGCGCTCAGCACCAGGGTGCCTTGCTTCATTCCCGTGCTCACCACCGAGGGGGGGCAGGTCACGCCCGGGGGCAGGCCTTCCGCCGTCAAGGTGATCGGGCCAGTGAAACCATCAAGGCGCTGGACGAAGACATCGAGATATTGCAACCCGCCCGCACGAAGGACGGTGGTATCCGGCTGGTACGTGGAAGACGGCATGATGATGACGCGGAAATCTGGTTTCTCCGGAGTAACGCGAAGTCGATAGGTGACGCGTGGCCCGAAGGCAAAATTCGATTCCCGACTCCCGACACCGACGAAGTATTGCCCATCTTCGGTCGGAGCGAGACGCACCGACTTCGGGTCGGAGGTGCGATTGTAAAACTGAGCGGTTTGCAAGATGTCAATGGCGTCGTCTTCCTCGGCCTCGTTCGCTTTGTCTTTCTTGTATGCGAAGTACAGATCGGTCGGAACGCCGAGCCGATCGCTCCAGAGTTCAAGCGTGTAGATATCGCCCTTCTTGAGATTGAACGTGTACCAATCGCGGTCTTGTCGCTTGTCGATTCGTCCAGCCACTTCGCATGGGACAGGGATCGACTCCGCCGATTCGATCTTGTCGTTGTTCTCCTTTTCGAGGACGACTTTGCCAGTGGCATAAGCGATCAACATCGGATTCGACATCCCGCTCGGGCCCTTCAGGCGGTATTCGAAGCCATCCGTCAAACCAACCCGAGGATCGACGCGGCTTTTCATTGTGAGCCGACTGGCCGCCCCCGCGTCTGTGGGCGGGTTCACAGTGACTACCAGCTTTTCGACCGGTCGGCCTTCAACGAGAGCGCCAGGTTCGGGCGTTCCGCCGGGCAGGTTGCGGCCGTACAGGGTCACTTGTGCGGGCTTGCCCGGTTCGACCATCGGCGGGAAGACGGCATCAATCCACGGAGCGGTGGAAATCGTTAATCGGTAAAAGTGCAGTGGGCTTCCCTGCGTGTACGTGAATTCGGACAGCCGCACAAAGTAGTCGCCATCTTCCGGAAGAATACCATCGGCCAACGCGTCGTTTCCGTTGTAATTGCGATTGAATGCAATTCGCTTTTGCGACACATCGTACATTTCGATCATTGGCCGTGCTTTGCTGTCAATCGAGGAGGTCAGACAACTGACAATAACGCGTTGCCCCTTTTTCCCTGGAAAGACGACGAAATCAACATCGGTCGGAGCGGAAATCACACCGTTGACTGTCGTGTTGAGTTCGATTCGCTGAGCTTCGCCGACGTCGTTGTTCGGCTCCTTCTCGGCAACTTCGGGGAGATCTCCCACGGTAAAGGTGCGTGGATT
>JAIOQJ010000217.1 GCA_021413475.1 Planctomycetota bacterium
GGCGTTTGGTCGAGCGCGGCGTGCGGTTCGTGCAGATTTATCACAACAACTGGGACCACCACTCCGACGTCGCCGGCCGAATGCCGAACCAGTGCAAAGATCTCGATCGCGCCACATACGGCCTGATCAACGACCTGAAGCGGCGCGGCATGCTCGACGAAACACTCATCATATGGGGCGGCGAATTTGGCCGCACCATTTATTCGCAAGGCGGCCTCACGAAGGAGAACTACGGACGCGATCACCACCCCCGCTGCTTCACCATGTGGATGGCCGGCGGCGGTTCACGCGGTGGGCAGATCTACGGCGAGACCGACGACTTTAGTTACAACATTGTCAAAGACCCCGTGCATATACGTGACTTCCATGCCACGGTATTGCATCTGCTGGGCTTCGATCACCAGCGGTTCTCAGTTCGGTACCAAGGGCTCGACCAGCGGCTCACTGGGGTTGAACAGGCGAGAGTCATCAAGGAGTTGTTGGCGTAATGCCTTCGACGAAGCGAATTCCGATCAGGCTCATAACGCGCAATTGCAGAACTGGCGATTCTGCCTCGTTATTTGCCTGATCAGATAGTCTACTTCGCCTTCACCTTGCACAGACTCAGCGTATTCAACGCATACGCGGTACACAAATCGGGATTGGTTTCCATCCAGTTCGAAATGTCATTGCTCCAACTCCCGTCTTTTTTCTGGCGGTTGACTAAGGAACTCGTGATATCATTCCGCCAAATGTGCTTTACGCCGTCGGCACTCATGAACTCTTCTTCGCCGAGCACGGTCAAGCTATTGGCCATCGTCCAGAGGTAGTAGTACAGTCCGCGCGGGCCCGATCCTTCGGGCATGCCGGGGTTCACATCAACAGAATAGTGGGTTTTCAGCCAATCGAGGCTCTTCTTCACGCGGGCATCTTCCTTGCTGATTCCGCTTTGAATCAGGCATTTCATTCCCGCGTATGTCATGCTGCCATATCCAGGGCGCGTGCCATCATCGGGAGTCGCTCCACGAGTATCGCCGGCGGCGGTGTAGATGAAGGAACCGTCGTTAATCTTGCCAGCCCAGGGTTGGTCCTGAAATTCACTCTTGAAATTCTGGCAGCGGCTCACGAAAATCAGGGCCTTTTTGAAGGCAGGATCAGTTGTTGGAACTTTGGCCGCCATCAGGGCATCGAGGAAGAAGTGTGTATTGGAAAGATCAGGCCGGGTGCCGCCGCCATAACCGGCTCCGCCGTAGATCACTTCCTCAGGCTTCTTCCCCTCGCTTTCGTCCCACTGGAGCTTGATCAAATAGGCGGCTGCCTTCTCGATGGCCTTTCCGTACTTTTTCCATTCCGGATCGGCAGTGGCCAAGGCGATGAGATTGATGCAGGTCGGATAGTTATGCCCGCCGACCTTCGAATTGGGACCGGCAATGTGTCCGTCCTTTTCGTCGATCAAAGTTTCGATGAACTTCAACGCCTTGGCCACCGCCGGATCGTCGGGAGTGAGACCGCTTTTCAAAAGCGAGGTAACGACGATGCCCGTCATCCCTGTCGCGGTCGGGCCAGTGCCCCAGCTCCCGTCAGCGGCTTGCGTTGACTTCAGGAACGCGCCCCCTTTGGCGACTGCCTGGGCCTGGGCTTCTTCCGGTGAGAGTCCTTTCTTTGGCTGGGCATAACTGACGGGGCCACCAATCCAAAACATGCCGCCGGTGAAAAGGAATAGGGTAACGATACGCGGCCTCATGCGGAAACTCCTCTGATGAGTTGATTGGATATCGACGTCCAGTTGCTTGCAAGGTTCGTGCCATCTGGATCATCGTGCGCGAAGAGGCGATTTCAATCTCGTTTCGGTGATTGTTCGAGAGATCTCGATCGCGTACTGAGCAAATCACGATCTCGCCTGGCCAAAAAATTGCCATACCTGCTACGGTTGCATTCCATCAAATCGAGCGTAGGCTTCGGGTTGGTTGCGATCGTCTTCACTAAATGGGTCCGCGAAAAAATCGACACCTACCGACCTTGACCTGCCGCGCATCGAGCAGGTGTCCCAAAATGTCCAAAAATGTCCCACCCATTAAAAAAAACGGTCTTGGGAACTGGCTTGTCCGCCCCCTCTCGCCTTATCGGAAGGGCATCTTGCTTCCGAAAGGGGCGATGGTCAGACGACAGTTTTCATCCAGATGACTCAACCATCGGCTCGTGACTTTTACGTGCATTGTTTCTCCCGACCGGATATGCTGACATTCAAGAAATTTTTCTCCATCCTCGTTCTGGAGGTGATCGCATGTCCGCATCGATAAATCGCCGTACCTTTTTGGGGGCGGCCGCTGCTTCTTCCCTGAGTCTCGGGCTCCATTCCGCTTCCGCGGCACCGGCCAGCGACAAGATCGTCGTCGGCGTCATGGGGACCGGCGGTCGGGGGACTGGGCTCGCCAAGTCGTTCGCTCAGCAAACGGGTGCGACCGTCGCCTACGTTTGTGACGTGGACGAAGGCCGCGCCGGCAAGGCGTCCGAAGTAGTCGGGTCGGTCTCGAAGGCCGCTCCGAAGGTCGTCACCGACTTCCGCCGGATCCTTGAAGACAAGGACGTCGATGTCCTGGTTGTCGCGACCTGCAATCACTGGCACGCACCAGCTGCGATCCTCGGATGCACCAACAACAAGCACGTCTACGTCGAAAAGCCGTGCAGCTATAACCCGCAAGAAGGCGAATTGCTGGTCCAGTCCGCACGCAAGAACAAGCGGCAGGTGCAGATGGGCAACCAGCGGCGAAGCTGGGCGAAGATCATCGAAGGGATTACGCGCGTTCGCGACGGGGTGATCGGCCGAGCATACCTGGCGCAGAGTTGGTACACGAATAGTCGGGGTACGATCGGCAAAGGCAAACCCGCCGACGTTCCAAAGGGCCTCGATTACGCTCTCTGGCAGGGACCTGCCCCCGCGAAGCCTTTCCAGGATAACTACCTGCACTACAACTGGCACTGGTTCTGGCACTGGGGCAATGGCGAACTCGGCAACAACGGCGTTCACATGATCGATCTCTGCCGTTGGGCTCTCGCGGCCGATTACCCGAACCGTGTCACGTCCACGGGCGGCCGATACCGTTACGACGACGATCAAGAAACGCCCGACACGCATCAAGTTTCCTTCGAATTCGAAGGAAAGAAATCGATCACCTGGGAAGGTCTGAGTTGCAACCTCATGCCCGAAGGGCAGAAAGCCGACGTGATCATTTACGGCGAAAAGGGGAGCGTCCGCATCTCTGGTGCCGGCTACACGATCCACGACCTCAAGGGGAAGGAGATCGAGAGATCTTATGGTGACTCCAGCGACGCGAGCCACCTCGGCAACTTCCTGGCCGGCATCCGCGAATCGGCGAAGCTCAACAGCGAGATCGAAGAAGCCTACAAGAGCACCCTGCTCTGCCATCTCGGCAACATCTCGCATCGCACCGGCCGTGCGTTGAAATGCAATCCGAAAGATGGCCGCATTCTCAACGATAAGGAAGCGATGGCGCTCTGGACTCGTGAGTATGCGAAGGGGTGGGAACCGGTGGTGTGAAGATTGCGTCGTGAAGCCGCGACGCGGAGGTTTTACGGAGCGGAGCGCTTTGCCCATCGGAACATTGAAACTTGATCGAAAGGCAGCGCGCTCCGCTCCGAAGACTCCGCGTCGCGGCTTCACGGGGCGACGCAAAACACCTGATTGAAAACGCCCACATCTCCACGAACTGGCTTCACATACGTGATCCGCGATCCGTCCGGTGAGAAGACGCATGCTTCGGGGCGCGGACCTTCCCCATCAAGGCTTCGCGGGGTGAGACGGGTTCCCTCGCCGGTTTCCATATCCGTCACGAACATGCTGTTGTCCATCACGTGAGCGATCGATCGCCCATCGGGGCTCCAGGTGAAAGCGGAGGAGATATTCCACGGATGCCGAGAAACTTGCTCCACTTCACCGCTGTTCGGCGAGACGCTCCAAAGTTGCACGACCCCAGCATCATCCTTCATCAGAAACGCGATGCGGCCGCCATCCGGAGAACTTCGCGGCCAGTGGCGAGGCCCTTGGATGCCGGGGAATCTGCGATCGGCCGTATTCGTGAGCCGGCGTTGAACGGCTCCATGGGGCGGACACGGACGCCGAGTTGATGTTCCTTCAAGAGGCCCATCACTGGGAATTCGGACGTCATCCGGCAAATCGACGACGAACAATTCGGTGATCGTCGCACCGGTCGCGGAGATCACATCACCCAGAAACGCGAGAGCGCGATGTTGCCAAGTTCCATTGGAACGTCGATAACCATCGCGACCGATCCAAGCGTCTTCATACGCCTTTTTGATCTCGTCAGAACCCGGTTTCGGGACATTCACCGTTCGCGTGACGAGAACCGAGAAAGAGGTGCCATCATGATTACGAGGATGCCCCCTGCTCACGCTCACGGGACCAATCGGCGCACTGACACCGACATTCCGCTGATTTAGATCGCCCGCCGGATTCGTTGCCAGAACATGATCTTCATAGGTGAACGCGACCCATTCGCCTCGGCCGTCGAACGTATGAACGTGCGTGCCGCCCCGCAATGCTCCAAGCGTGAAAGGCGGAGTCAGATCGCGAGCATCGAGATCAACCGCGTCACCCGGCTGGCTCGCGTTTACGATCACGCCTTGGCGATGATATGCGTTGTAAGCCCAATCGGGCGTCGGATGCTTCGGTCCGTGGATGAAGACGACGCGATCATCGACCGGACTGCACGTCGCCACGCCGACACAAGCCTGGTTTTTGGCTTCGAAGAGTGTTTCGATCTCGCCGGTTTCAATGTGAACCCGTTCGATGCGTGAGCCATCGAAAAGTGAACCAGCGGCATCGGAGCGGACATCGTAGACGATCCACTGGCCATCCGGGGACCAGACGGCCGAGTTCGTGAGTATATGGCCGTGCGGTTGATGAGTGAGTTGTCTCTCGACGGCGTCCGTTCGCATCGGCTTACACCATCGAATCGAAGACGCGCACCTTCGCCCAGTTTGGCTTCATCTCGTCAACGAATTTGTGGTGTGTCGCGTCATCTTGGTACGCGTCATGAGCGGCACGGTCGGTGAAGAGGACATGCAGACCGACATCCCAGTCTTGGTCGTTGACTTCACGATTCAAGCCCGGATCGCGAGCTCCGGCGGCGAACGAAACAATTCCCGCTTGCACGGTCAAATATTTCTTACATGCGGCCAGAAGCTGGCGGACCGCGTCGGAGGACTTGTCTTTGAGTGAGAAGAAGACGTTGTGCATCAATTGCATGGCAATCAGTCCTTGGCTGGAGCTTTGCGAGCCGGCAGAATTTCCCAGGAAACCGAACGAGCGGCCAGGAAAGCATCGGAGGCACGGAAGTCAATCACGGCCGGCGGTGTGTCATCCGCAAAAGGGTCGAGGTTCAGATAGATCACGCCGTTAAAGGCCGCGAGATGGACTTCCTTTAACCGGACGAGCGCGGGGCCGGGACGACGTTGGAAGCGATATTCTTCGACGCCGTCGAAGACCAATCGCAGGCGCACCCGCTGATCGTTGGCACCCTCGCGAATGCGGACAATCACTTCCGCTTTGGCTTGCCGTACCGAAAGATTGGCGATCCGAAAACGATGCAAAGCGCCGCCCTGGAAGCGGAAACGCTTCATGAAGGCCGGGATTTGCGAAGGGAGAAGTTGGTTCATTGATATGGCTTCGAGTCTCGATGCGTTTTCGTAGGACGGCCTTCCTAGGCCGTCCTGTTTCCCGATGGACGGCCTAGGAAGACCGTCCTACGAAAGCATCGCTTACGCCTTCTCGAATAGCGAGTTCACGAACTCCCAGTTGATGACCTTGAAGAAGGCATCCACGTAGTCGGCCCGTTTGTTTTGGTACTTGAGATAATAGGCGTGTTCCCATACGTCCACACCGAGGATCGGCGTGCCGGTGCCGTCCATCAGGGTGTTGTCCTGGTTCGGCGAACTGACGATTTTTAGGTTGGCTTGCCGCCCTTGGGGGACATCATCTGCCAGAAGAGGGAGTGATTGTAGTGGCCGCCGCCGTTGTTCCGAATCGCGGCACGCTTAATTTCAGGAATCTTGCTGAGGTTGGTGATGATCTCGACGATCGACTTACCTGCCCACTCGGTGCCCGCGACGGCTTTGTTCAAGTTATCGACGTATGTCTGATGATGGCGGTCATGATGGATTTCCATCGTCTTCGCGTCGATATGCGGCTCAAGAGCGTCGAATGCGTACGGAAGTTTCGGAAGTTCGAAGAGTTTCGGCTTCTCATCGGCGGCGGAAAGCGACAGTGTTGGCATGGCCAGGAGGGCAGCACCGGTTCCAGCGGTCTTCAACATTTCACGGCGGCTCATCGGTATCATCGAAGATTCTCCTGCCGGTTCGCGGACGTGCCTGCAAACCGCTTGGTCATTCGGGAAAAACTCCGCGCGGCCGCGGCTGCCGGTGCCCATTTGGTCGTCTTTCCCGAGTGCATCCTCACCGGTTACGGCTTCGAAAGTGCGGCCGAGGCCCGCGAACATTCCGAACCCCTGCCCGGTCCCACCACTGAGATGATCGCGGACGACTGCAAGGAACTCGGTGTCTGGTGCCTCTTCGGGTTGCTCGAACGAGATGGTGATCGTCTTTTCAATTCGTGTGCACTCGTCGGGCCTTCGGGTTTCGTGGCCGGCTACCGCAAGATTCATCTGCCGATTCTCGGCGTCGATCGCTTCACGACGCCGGGCAATCGGCCTTTCGCGGTCCACGATCTTGGCGGCCTGAAGATCGGCATCAATATCTGCTACGACGGTAGCTTTCCCGAATCGAGTCGAGTGCTCGCACTGCTTGGTGCCGATTTGATCCTGCTTCCGACCAACTGGCCGAGCGGTGCTCGTCCGATGGTTCTGCCGTTGGCGCAAGCACGGGCGATCGAGAACCACGTCTACTATGCCGCGGTCAACCGTGTCGGCGAAGAACGGGGATTCCAGTACATCGGCTGTAGCCGGGTGATCGATTTCAACGGCAACCTGGTTTCTTCATCACCGGGTGACGAGGAAGACATTTTGCTCGCCGAGATAGAACCATTGCGAGCCCGTGAAAAAGAAGTGGTCGTCGTCCCCAATCGTTTTATCGTAAACCGAGTTGGCCATCGCCGGCCGGAAATGTACCAACCGATCCTCAAGCCCTCGCCTTTCGATCGCCCACGGTAATTCCTGAAAGGAATTCGACTATGTCCGTCTCTCCGATTCCTCCGGGCCACCACGCCGTGACGCCTTATCTCATGGTGAAGGGAGCAGCCCGCGCGCTCGACTTTTACAAGAACGCATTCGCCGCCATGGAACTGATGCGTGTCGAGCAACCCGACGGCCGGATCGGGCATGTCGAATTCCAAATTGGCGACTCACCCGTGATGATGGCCGACGAATTTCCGGAGATGGGTGCGAAAGGCCCCGAGGCCTACGGTGGATCTCCCGTGCATTTGCATCTTTACGTCGAGGATGTTGACGCGGTGTTTCAAAAGGCGATTGCTGCCGGGGCCACGGTGCAACGACCGTTGAAAGATCAGTTTTACGGTGATCGCAGCGGCAGTCTCATCGATCCGTTTGGGCACGTGTGGCACGTCGCCACCCACAAGGAAGACGTTCCAGAAGACGAACTTCAGCGGCGGATGGCGGCCATGACTGGCGACAAGAAATGACCAAACGTGGTCAAGGTTGGACCACAAATTCAGTCGCGGGAGAGGTGAAAAGCCCCCTGTCCCCGCTCTCGGGACGAAAGCGAAATTGGCGCGAAGATTGCATCCTTTCTGCGAGCCCGAAGCGCTAGCGAGGGCGAACGTTCGCCCTTGCTAGCGCTTCGGGCTCGCGGAAAGACATCGAATCATTTAGTGACGTACTACCCTTCCACGAGGTCTCAAGTGTATCGGTCCATCTTCCATGTTGTTCGGATCATTATCTGCACGGCAGCCATCGTCTCGGTCAGCGTCGCTCAGGATCCGCCCAAGACGCCTCTGGATAAACTCGATCTCAAAAAAATCGCGCCAGCACTTCGGCCCAAGGGGACACCCAAGGAGGTGATCGCGATTCTCGGAGAGCGGGACGGCCGATACGACAGCATCTCGTTCCGCTCCGACGGCGGCCAGATGGCGATCGGCGGCATGGATGGCCTGCTGCGACTTTGGGATATGACAAGTTTGAAAGTGACGGGAACCGCCGCCCACAAGGATGTCGTTTGCCATACGTTCTCGGCTAGCGGCAAATCGCTGATTATTGGCGACGCCGTAGGCAACCTCCGCGCCTTTACGATCGCCAGTGGCAAGCTCGCACAGGCCTCGCAGATTGTCGCTCACAAACCCGGGCCAATTTGGGACCTTGCCCTGTCACCTGACGGCAAGGTGCTGGCGACCGGCGGGGCCGACAAGCTCGTCAAGCTCTGGGATGCGACCAAGTTCCCGCTGACGCTCAAGGCCACTCTCACCGGGCACGATGATCGTGTACGCGGCCTGGCGTTTTCGCCGGACGGCAAACTACTCGTCTCGACGAGCGATCGAGATAGTACGATCCGCGTCTGGGATCTTTCTGATAAACCCAGGGAAAAGGCGAAGTTGACCCTCAAGGCGGCCGCGAAGTCGGTTGCCATTTCGCCCGAAGGAAAAACCTTGATTGCTGGCTGCGTCGACGGCGTGCTGCGTTCTTGGAAACTCGGCGACAAAGTGGAAACGGATGACGATATCCGCGGCGGCCAGGGCGGAATTGCCAAGGTGATCTACACGCCTGACGGCACGTCAATCCTGGGCTTGGTCAAATGGAACCAAATGGAAGATCGCGTCTTTCGGTGGGACTTGAAGGGGAAGGTGCTTTTCGAAAGCAAATACGATCGACCCATTGAGGCACTGGGGCTCGATCCGGGAGGCAAGCATGGTGCCGTGGTTCACGAAGCGAACATCTTTGTGATTCGGCCGTGATTTCATTGAAACCCCAGCAACCCCTGAATCAGCGAACTTCGCGCCACCTCGGTCCCCAATTGCAGGAAACCCGCCGCATCCAATGGCGGTTCCACGAGGCATGTTGGGGACTTTTCCACACTTCGGGGAACATGGACGCGCCGGCTAACGAGATCGTAAATGCCGTAGACCACCTTCAATGGATTCGGCTGTTGCAAGCTGAGTTCTTGCATGAGCATCCGGGCCGTCATGGCGGCGTTCATGATGATGGCGGTTTCAATCAAGGCCAGGCGATAACCCGGTTTGCGTTCGATGTCGCGACCCCATGTTCGCTCTAAAGTATCAGCGGCCGTACGCACGGCCGGAAACAGCGTGTTGACGATCGACCGAATTGGATGATTGTTCGCCACGTTCAAATAGCTGGACGGGTTCAGAAACGCATCAGCAGCGGCGGTGACGGCCCCGCACTGGCTGTGACCCAAAACGACCAAAAGGCGCAAGCTGCCACGAAGATTTTCGACCGCGTAATCCATACTACCGAGTCCATCGCGGCTGAGTACGTTGCCCGCCACGCGTACCACAAACATCTCGTTGCAACCACGGCTGAAAATCAATTCCGTCGGCACGCGAGCGTCCGCACACCCCAGGATGGCCGCAAACGGTTGCTGACGGGGTGCGTTTCCCGGTGAATCGATGCCGATGTCTTGAAGGTCGAACGGCACCACTACGGAACCATCAACGGCATGCCCGGAGCGAGGATCGAGCAGAACGGCGAATTCGTAGTTCCCCACTTCCAGCTTTTTGCGAGCTTCCTCCGCATCGGCCGGTTGGATACGCGACGGTGGATGTTCAGGATCAAAGCGATAGACGATTTCGATCATGGGAGTTTCTGCGGTGCGAGGTTTACTCCAACAATGGCATCGTCGGGGATGTTATCTAGCGGTTGATCTTGGTTGGCCTGATCGAGCGAAGGCAATTTCACTTTCATACGCGAATAAACGATGTAGCCAATGATACCCAGTATCCAGAAGATTACACGTTGGGCCAAGCAACCGACGATCCCATTCACTTCCGGTTTACCCAGAATCTTGTACAGTCCACCGAACGCTGCTTCCCCACCACCGATCCCTCCTGGAGAGGGGAAAATCGCCTGGATGGTCATCCCTACGGGCACAATGATGAGATGTTCCGGGAACGAACCAATGTCGACTGCCGGGTTTGGCGTTTGAAACACTTGAACAGCAAGATGATAGACAAGCACCCATAAAGTATGACCGACCATCGACATCAACATGGCCTTGAGCACCGCGCGCGATTGTTTGCGATACATCCAGCAAGCACGAGCCAATTCGGCCAGCGAACCGCCGATCTTGGGAATCTTCTGAAAAAAAAGTGCGATCTTTTCCGCTTGAAGATCCGAGAAAAGCCCCGCCGTGATCCAGATCATGGCCGTAACGATGACGGCAATACCCGAATACCCAATGATCATTGTCAGGCTCGGATTATTGCGTACCAGCGGATCGCCCATCAGCCAGAACGACCCACCGACGATCGTAACAAACCAAACCAGTGCCCAAAGTCCTATAACCCGATCAATAAGAACCGTGGCGACGGCGACAGTCCGCCGCGTTTGCCCACGAGCGAGTGAATAGGCCTTGAGAACATCGCCACCCAGCGATCCCGGCAGAAACGTATTAAAGAAATACCCAACAAGACCGAGCCGGATCGCGTCGTAGCGGCTGAAGGTCAGGCCGACGGCGCGAACCAGGAGATGCCAACGAAGAAATGTGATTAAGAGCCCAACCATTGATATGAGCAAGGCAAGAAGAAGTGGACCAATATTAATCGGGCGTTTGATTACGTCGGAGAGTCCCGGACGACCACCACCGGGATTCCAATTGGCTATGATGACGTATGCAAGCAGGCCCAGACCGAGCCCGTACTTCAGCAAATTCTTCAAGAGGGCCGCTTTCACGCGCGATCCTTGAGCGGAAAGAGGAATGAAAATCGATTCGGCCACCCCGAACCGATGGGCATGGGACGTTCTCATTGTGTGTATTATGGGCGAATATGTCCAGCAAACTACTGGTTGACGGTAGGCATGGAGGCCGATAGAGTATTGATTCGCGATTTGAAACTGGGGGTGTAGCTCAGCTGGGAGAGCGCTTGAATGGCATTCAAGAGGTCACGAGTTCGATCCTCGTCACCTCCACTGGTCTGACCCGCCATTCGGTCAGACTTCGCTAGGGGATCGAGAGGGTACTTAGACACCCTTTCGATCCCTTTTTTTGTCTCCTTCATGTCCCGCGTTAAATTGCGTCAAATACGCCGATTATTCGGACAAGACGGAAAAAACCGGATGATCCGTGAAGGCGGGTTACGCCACCAGCCCCGATAACCGATTCCTCGCAACTTCTCGGTCTGAATGGTTCATTCACATCTCATTGGCCGATCTTTGATTGTAGATACCCGGATCATCGCGATTTCTGTTGCAAGGAGGTCATCCCGTGACGATGCGATCCCTCATCACGTTGTCTGCCGCGGTCTGTCTCGGGCTGGTCAGCTCGATCCAAGCGGAATCGAACGAAACAAAGCCGGCCGTCGTGAATCCGAACCAAGAACTCGCTGACGCGGTTGCGGACCGGGTTGGAAAGAGTGGCCTTGCCAAGGGTGCCAAAATCGACGTTTCCGCCCGCAAGGGCGTCGTGGAATTCGCGGGAAGCGTCACGAGCGTCGAGCAGGGTGAACAGATCGTTCAGGAGGCGCTGAAAGTTCCCGGCGTCATCAAGGTCGATATGTCTCTTAAGGTGATCAAGCCTAAGATTCTACCCGTTTCGGCTAGTCAAAGTGAACCACCGCTGGCGCAGGCTGCTTCACCGCAAATTCTCGCCATGCAGCAGGCTCAAGCGATGCAGCAAGCGCAGGCGATGGGGAATCCTGGTTATCCTCAGGATCCAGTCCCGCTGGCAGCGCCTTCGAACCCCTCGTATGACATGAGCGGGCCGAAGCTACCGCCCTATGCGTGGCCGACCTACGCACCGCATCCAAACTATTCACGCGTGGCCTATCCGCAGGCTTACCCTTACAATGCGTTTCCGTTCATCGGACCGTTCTATCCATTCCCGAAGGTTCCTCTCGGTTGGCGTTCTGTGAAACTGGAATGGGACGATGGCCACTGGTACCTCGGCCGGCTTTCAACGCCGCATGATTACTGGCGTGTGAAGTTCTGGTGAGATTGGTCTAAAACCTTGGGGAGCGAGCCGGCTCCGGTAAGGGGGCGGAGTAGTAACCGCCGGCCCCTGAGGGTAGATCATGAAGCATCGAAGAGAGTTCGGGTTTAACCCGGCACATCGCGAATTTGCAACCATTGCCGCGAAGCCATTTTTGCAAATCACCCAGCATTTCAGCAGCAGAACTCGACATTCGCCGAACATTTTTCAAATCGAGAAGAACCTTCAGGTGCGGCCGGTTCAAATTGTCGTGCAATTCTTTCTTAATAATCGCCAATTCCGCATCCTGAACTAAATGCACGTCGTTGACACGCACAATCGTGAACGCCCCTTCCCGTGCGATTCGGAGTCTACCTTTGACGACGCCCCGTTTCACGGAAAGATAGTCAAGAATGGCTCCTGCCACCGAGGATGCATCTTCACGATCGATTTTCTCGGCAGAGACCGCGTCAAGGCGATCCATTGCCGTGATGTGGCGATTGTTCACGAGATCCAGGCAACCAATGGCCCATTCCTCGAGATCTCGTCGCGAGAGGGGATGTTCGTGGAACTGGATCATGAAATGTAGCGGGCCAACCTCGAGCAGGTCGCCAGCATGAAGCGGCCATTCCTCCCCTGCCGGAATTTCCTCGTAGTTGACCCGAGTTGGATGCCCGGAATCCAGATCTTGAACGAAGACTTTTCGTTCGCGCGTCACCAACGCGCAATGTTGCTCGCCGATCTGTTCGTGCATGGCCTTAAGTTGGCATGAACGCCCCGAGCCGATTAAGAACAGGTCCACTTCGATCGGAATCGGCTCTCCCTGCCGTTTGCCCGTGGCGACAATCAAATAAAATTTCATTACTGCACCTGGGGTAGGAGAGAGATCGCAGGTGGATTTCGAATTCCTCAAAGGAAAAGCGAATAATAGATCATCGTGTTCGATTCATTCACCGAATACAAGTTCAAAAAGCGGAATGCAGGAAGAATCGACAGTCGATTTTGCCGTTTATACCGAAGTGTCAAGAAAGCCATGAAGTCCCTGATCCCACCGTTTTTCTATCGCCTAATCCCTGCCCCCTTTTTCAACGAATATCGGGCCGGAATCCATCA
>JAIOQJ010000218.1 GCA_021413475.1 Planctomycetota bacterium
TTCGATCTCGGCCATCGTCGGGATCGATTCCTTTTTCTGAATCCGGATCCTCTCTTTCTGGCACGTCGCGGACAAATCGATTTCAATCCTGTCGCCAACGATCACCATCTCGTCAGCGAAACGATTTCCTTCCTTGATCAAAGGCAATCGCCGGCGCGTGACTCCCGAGCGAACTTGTTGACTTGGCCCAAAGGTCCATTCGACATCGGTCAGGTCGTGCGTTCCGTTGTATTTCAGATCGATTTCGACCTTCACGGCCGAGCCGTATTGGCAGATTCGTTCAACCTTGAAGTCGAGTTCCTTGGCAAGCGACGGTACCACGCGAATGGGATGCGCGGGGAGCGGGAGGATTTTGCCCAAATAGTCCGGGCCGCCGATTGGCTTCATTTCGACGTCGATTCGGTTCGTATCCGTCATGCCGGCATCGCGAAATGTGACGTCAACCGCAAGCGTGCAAACTTCAGCCGGCCGAAGGACCAATTCACGCGGAAGCATAGAAGTGTCGACATCGATACGATTCGCGGGGTCCGAATGAATCGAAACGATCGCCATGGGATACTGTCGTTCGGACGGGCAAGTCACCGCCAGGCGCAGCGTGAACTTCTCGCCGACTTCGATCTGCCGGCATGGCTCGATCAATTCGAAATGCAAATAGCCCTGCATCGTTGCCTCCTCGATCAGGACTTGGCGGTTTCAACGACATCGGCAACGCTGTCACTTCGGGCGTCGAGACGTTCGCGAGCCAGACGCAGCAGTTTGCCCAGAAACGTCTTCTGAACCTCGCCGTTCAAGGTGTCGATGTAGTCGCGTTGCTGATCGGGCTTCTCACTATAAATCGGAGCCTTCTGCGTGAGTTCCAGAAGAGCGCGGAAGGTCGATTCCATTTCGACAAGACTCAGTTCTTTGTGTACTTGCTTGGCGTAAGCCGCTGGGGGGTTCCAATTGATGACTTGTGGCCGCACAATCAGTAAATGGGTGCGTTCCTTGTTTCGATCGTAAAGGCATTGTTTGACGAGTTGGTCGCATGGATCTTTATAGATGCTGCCGACACGAGCCAAATGAACCATGACGCTTGGCGATCCGCCTATTTTCTCGAACTGAAAACTGACGATCGGCACGTTGTTCAGCTTGTTTCGATTGCGGTCTTTAATTCGGATGCCGTGGAATTCGTAAAGTGTGGCTCCGACTTCATCGAGCAATCGCTCGACGGTATCGAGCGTGGCGGCGGTGTATTCCCATTCGCTCCCTTTCGATTCGTCGGTCTTTAGTTCATTGCGAATGTATAGGTAGTCGAGCCGGGCACCGATGATCACCTCGTCGCGCAGTTTACGCCGAAAGGCGGTATTCAGAAACTCCAGGGCATCACGCACCGAGCGATTGCCGGCCGTCTGCTTGATTTCGTCGCTCGAAAACGGAACGTGAACATTCTCGAGCGCGGCGTACTGTTTCGACAACTCGGCGTCCGAAGTGATCCATTTTTCGATTCGAGTTCGATAGAGTCGAAGAATCTCCGACTCGGTCGGAAAAGGGAGCACCATCTTATCGTCCATGATGATGCGGTCGCGAAATTGCCGTTCCATTTTCGCATGTAGCTTGTTTCGCAGGGCGAGCGTCATCGTGAACAGAACGACGACATTGGGAAGCGAATTGTAAAGCTCGCTCAGGTGGGCGAAGAAATCCATCCAGTCCTTGTCGTCGGCGAATAGTTCGTTGCGCCCTTCCGACTGGTCGAACGTGAGAAACAAAACCCTTGGCCGGCAATGATACTTCTCCGTGGAGAGTTTGGACGACACGGCCGGCGAAAAGAGATGGGCGAGAAGTTTGATCGCCTCCATCCGCTCATAGCTGGTGTCCGGTTGGTCGTTGATTCCAAGGCGTTTGGTGAAGTACTTGTTATCGTCGTGATTGCGAAACCAATTGATGACGCGTTCGCGCGTGCTGACACCGCGATCGTGCGTATCGGGGAAAACATAGGCGAGCAAGACGCGCAAGGCGTAGCGGTGCAACGGATTCGATGGTTCCGCGAGAAAGCGACTGCAAACGTAGTCTCCAAAGCCGATTTCGTCAAAGTGAGTGAAGACTCGGGGGTCGCGTTTGTCGGCCAAGCCAACCAGATAGTCTCGGGTAGGGGCATTAAACCAACTCAGGCGGCGTCCCAACCAACCGAGTTTGCGGATCACCCAACTCTTTTTTCTCAGCAGGGGTCGCCAGGCCACGGGATCCATCATGAGGTGATCGACGGCACGAAACCCGATCGCTCGGATTCGTTCCAACAACGGATGATCTTCCGTTGGCGACGGAGCGGTGAGTGCTTGAACGACCCAATCGAGCAACTGCGCCTCGAATTCACCAATTCGCCAATGGTTCGACCCGCCTACGAAGATATAGCCGATTTCGTCTTGCAATTCCTGCGGACGAAACTTGTTCAGCGTGTGCGTTTTTCCCGTGCCGGGATCGCCCGCGAGGAGGAGGACTTGAGATTTGCGCGACCCGTCGCGCAGCACCACCTCGATGGTCTGCCGGATGCGCAGCCGAACTTCCTGATGCAAATCGGAGACATCGCCATCGAGCGCGGGATCGCCCGCCACTGTGGCGACCCGAGCGTCAAACGGCGACGTGTTTCCCGCCGAATCAGGCTTCGGCATCCTTTCTTTGAACGAGCGAAGGACATCCAGTTCTTCGAGCGACCAGGCGACATTGCTCATGGTGTGTTATTTCCAACGGATGTAATAGTAGAGGCGGTCATCACGTTCGATCGCCAGATGGCGATCCTTGGCTTGTTCAACTTCGTTTAGCTGCCGTAGTTCGATCTGCCATTCACGATTCAGTGCTTCCAGTTCCGCGTGAAACGCCGGGACAGTCAGGCCCGGCATCCGCTCCAGCACTTCATAATAGAGCCGGCGAATTTCGACGATCTTGTCTCGGAACTCGACAAACTTGCATAGGTAATCGTACGCTTCGTGAATCGTCGTCCGGAGATCGGAAACTGGTGGTGGAGGCGGTTCGACCACGAGAGGTTCTGACACTGAAGGTGCCGGTGGAATTTCAACAATTGTCGTGCGGCGAGCGTCACTCGTTTGGCCTAGCTTCTCTTGCAACGCGCGCAGCAATTCTTCCACATTGGCCGCACCGACATCGACCAGCTTGCGAGCGCCCGTCAGCAACGCCGCGAATGCCTTGCCATGCGGGGCCGTTTCGTACCAGGCGAGCTTCGGTTCGGGGAATTTCGCGTAGGTAAGCGCCTTGCCTTTTCCATGAACGTGGAGCGTTCCCGCTGCCGTCAATTCCTTCAACGCCTTGTTAATGGCAGCGGGCTTCGGTGAACCGGCCAAAGTAGAAGCCAGGTCTGTCACGCTCTTTTTGTCAGTCTCCGCGAATAGCGAGAGAATCTGTTCAGCGAGCGGCACTGGAATCGGTTCGGGATATCTCGCATAGGTAAGTGATTTTCCCGTCCCATGCACAAAGAGCCTTCCTGCTTCCGTAAGCTCCTTTAGCGCCTTGTTAATTGCGGCGGGTTTGGGTGCCCCCGTCAAGCTCGGCGTAAGATCGGCTACGCTTTTCTTTTCAGGCTTGTCGCCAATCAACGGCAGGATTTGTTCGGCGAGCGGCACCGGGATCGGCTCGGGAAATTTCGCATAGGCTAGCGATTTTCCCTTGCCGTGCGCATGGAGTTTTCCAGTAGCCACCAATTCTTTGATCGCCTTCTTGATTGCTGCGGGCTTGGGCTCCCCGCTTAAGCAGCGTGTAAGATCTTCCAAGCTCTTTTTGTCGGGCTCGCCACCAACTAATGCGAGAATCTGCTCGGAAAGAGAAATCGTATCGGACACTTCGCGGTCTCCGTGGTGCTGAACATTCAAGGCCGGGCTAACAGAAAACTCTCAAAGCTACTCCGTCACCATTCATCGAGTCGAACTTGTGCGTAGGCTGGGCCCTAGCTTTCCGTGGATTAGAATATCAGGAGCCCAACACGATTGCCATTTGCATTTCCCCCTCTCCGCGCCCATCTCCAGCAACCCTACGATGGGTGGTTATTGATCTTCAGGAAATGAAGTTCCGCTACTTATTCGCAACAAAACGCCACGTAACCGTAACAAAGCGCCACTTATTCGTAACAAAACGCCACCTAACCGTAACAATGCGCCACTTATTCGTAACAAAGCGCCACCTATTCGTAACAAGAAAAGGGTCATTCGTAACAGGGAGGTGTGTGAGTTTGATGTTACGAATGGGACGTGAGCGGAAGCGGCTTGCCCGAAGATCAATAAACAACGGGCTCTTCCGTTTTGCCAGGCACTTGTCAAGCGCCCGACCATCGTTGAGAATATCTCCTCCATTCCTACCCGCTTTTCAGAAGGTGGTCATTCCATGTTCACGCTCTTGCTTTGTTCGCAGTTGCTTGCCGCGGATCCGGCACCCAAGAAGGAACTTTTTGCCAAGGAAGATTGGTACACGGGTCAGAAGGGTGCGGAGAAGGAATTCACCGGGGTACTCAAGTACAATCCGCCGCCGAAGGGAACGGTTGGCTTCGGGCGCGTGAATCCTTACCGGTTGGTGTTCAACAACGATCCCAAGGAGTTCCGCGAAGTTTACGTCGGCGGCAAGGATGAACTGCTCAAGGAGTATGCCGACAAGCGCGTGAAGTTCGTCGGCAAGGCCGTGGACATGAACGTCGAGGGGCGTGCGCACCTGGAAATCTGGCCGGCCCGCGTCGAGCTTTTGCCGCCGGGTGCCCCGAAGAAAGACGAGAAGCCGCCAGTGAAGGTCGATCCCAAGTCGTAGTCGATGCGGCCGGTGTTGACGTCAAGGCAAACTCGACGATCACCGCGTTAGCGAACCCGGCTCGATGATTTCCGATTGCCCCATCAGGTAGGCGCGAAGCTCGATGAACAAGGTCGTGCAGCGGTCGCGCCAGACGGGATCGTTGAGAAGGTTGAGCGAGGACGGGCGAAACACCGCTTGAATGAGAAGGCGATTGCTTTTGTTCTGGTCGATTTGGTGGAGATAGAGCTCCAAATAAATCGGCCCAGTTCTGCGGCCGAAGCCGAGCCACGACAGCGACATGAGGCCGGCGGAGCGGTTCTTCACACCGGCCGTCGGATCGAGACGCAGCTTGATCAGGCCGGGAACGCTATCGGTCACGGCACCGCCCATGTCGTGGGCGTAGCCGCGCAGCTTCATGATGGCGATCGATTCGGGCATCCATGCTTCCATCTGAAAGGTCATCGTGGTCGGGTCGTTGATCGTCAGTGCAACTGGAGCGTGATCCGCTTGGGCGGCTCGATCGTCGGGGAGGCCCATCTCGTCGATCGCCAGGGCGGTTTCATATTGCTCGTACAGGTCGCGAGCCGATTGCGGTCGGTCTTTCGGGTCTTTCTCCAGAACGGAAAAAACCACCTGCTCGACTGCGGCGGGAATCAGGCTATCCAGTTCCAGTTCGGCAAAAGTCGGGGGCTTTTCCGTGGCGTGGGCGAGCATCAGGTCCATGCCGGTCGGTCCGATGAACGGCATACGACCGGTGAGCATCTCGTACATCATCACGCCGACGCTGTATAGATCGCCGCGATGATCGACGTTCTCGCCGCGAACCTGTTCCGGGCAGATGTAGCCGGGCGTGCCGACGGCGAAATCGAAATTCGATTCTGTGACGTTCTTGATCGTGCTGGATTCCACGGTCAACTTCGCGAGACCGAAATCCATGACCTTGATCTTCTCGCGCGGCGTCTCGTGGTCAACGACCATGAGATTCGACGGTTTCAGATCGCGATGGATCATCCCTTCGGAATGGGCCGCCTGCAAGACTTCGCAAAGCTGACCCAACAAGCGGCCGACGCGTCCGGCGGACAGACGACCATTCTTTTGCAGCAACGCCTCCAGATTGATGCCGCGGATGTACTCCATGATGATGCATGGACCCATCGGATCATTCAAAGAAGCGTCGTAAAGTGTGACGGCATACGGGTGCTGAAAATTGGCCATCAGGAGCGTTTCACGGGCAAAACGCTCGCGGAACTTTTCTTCTTGGGCTATATGTTCGTGCATCACTTTGATGACGACTTGCCGGCCGAGATCAAGCTGTCGGGCAAGGTAGACCTTCCCCATTCCCCCTTCACCAAGGAGGCGGACCGCTTCATATCGACCAAGAAATACACGACCAATCATGCGGGGGAAACCCCGGAGAGATCCAGTAGCACAGGAAATTGCTTGAACTCTAGTTCAGGATCCGCCTGAACGCCAATCGGAATCGCGTGGAGATTGCCAATCATTCGAGTTTTGCTGGTGGATTGTAACAGGCGAACGACCGTCCGATCGAATTTTAGGCGTCGAGAGCCTCCAAGATCAGATCTCGAACCTCGGTCATTTTGAGCTTCGTCCTCGGCGAACTGCCCGCCGGGCCGACAATCAACGGGCCATCCCGAGGATCGCTGGACGGCAATCCGTGGCTTCCCTTCACGAGGGTGCCATCGAGCGGAATCACGTCCATCATCATCCGAAAGCCGAGTTTCTTTCGGATCAGCTTGCCGACGATCTTGAGTTTCGGGAACCAGATCTTTGGATCGAGGAAGAGCTCACATGGGTCGTAACCCGGTTTATGGTGAATCGCGACCGCGCGGGCGTAGTCTGGTGCGAGCCGATCATCCAGCCAGAAGGGGTAAGCAAACCAGGCGTCGGGCTTGGAGAGCAGCACAAGCTCGCCGGCACGCGGGTGGTTCAGTTCGATCTCGGCACGTTGCTCCCCCACGAAGATGCGATCGACGCCGGGCAGGCCCGCTAGAAGATCGCGCACACGGGGCACATCGCCGGGATCGCTGATGTACACGTGGGCCACCTGATGGTCGCAGACGGCGAACGCTCGGCTGGCGTAGGGCTCGAGTTGCTCGCCGAACGGCCCGAGGCGGACCTTGAGGAAACCCTTCTCCCGCAGGAGTCGATTCGGATAGACCGGCGTGGTCACCTGGCAATGGCCGTACTCGCTGACGACCCAAACTTTCGTCCCGCTCGCGACTGCGGCATCGAGAAGCGGTGCGCAGGCGTCGTCGAGTTCCTTCACCAACCGCGGCATATCCGAGCCTTGCGGCCCGAATCGTTGCGGGTCGTAGTCGAGATGGGGGAGATAGACGAGCGTGAGGTCAGGCCGTTCGCTTGTTAGAACGCTGGCGGAAGCGCGGGCAATCCAGTCCGTGCAGGGAAGGCCTGCCATCGGACCCCAGAAGGTCATGAAAGGAAAAGGCCCGAGCTTACGTTCCAAACGCACCGAAAGATCATCCGGCGTGCCGGTGATGCCGAAGACTTTGCTGCCATCGAGGCCGTAATGGGGTTTGGGTGTGAGCGAGAGGTCGACCGCCGCCCCTTGATTGAACCACCAGAACAACTTGGCACAGCGAAACGGCTTGCCGCGTTCTTGGGCACGACGACGAGCGGTCACGTAAAGAGGCTCGGCCTGGATCAGCCGATTCGATTGTTGCCAGAAGCGGATCTCGTTGGTTTCGCGAAAGAGCCAACCATTGCCGACGACGCCATGCCGTTCGACAGATTGGCCCGTGAGGAGCGTCGCCTGTGCGGAACAGGTGACGGCGGGAACGACGTCGGTAAGGGGAGCCTGCCAGCCGGCCTTGGCCAGCGCACTCAATCGCGGTGCCAGCGACAGCAACCGCGGCGTCAGTCCGACGACATTCATCAAGAGAAGAGACATGCGGAAATGATATGACCCAGGCGGGATGTGGTCACAGGTTCACGCAGCATCACGGCGTTCGCGTCGCATTCGCCGAGCGCAACAACCGCGTGAAGCCGAGGAACTGCTTGAATTCCGGCGTCTCGCGGAGCGGGGTCAAGTCCCTGTCGGTCGAGAGTTGGTCGAGGCCCCAGCCGCGGCTGATCGCCGAGGCGAGGAGACGCAGGCTCTCGTTCTTGAGCGCCGGATTCTGTTCGGAGGCGAGAGCCAGCACGCAAGCCGCTCGATAAGTGTGTTCCGGTTGGACCGTCAACTTGAGGACTTTCCGGGCCTCGGCGACGGCTTCGTCGAATTTCCCCTGGCGGGCCAGCAGCACGGCCCGGTGCCCGAGTGATCGGAGGTTCTGCGGATAGTATTTGAGTAAGCGCTCAAGTACCGCCACGGCCTCCGCCGGATTGCCCTGCTTCACGCTATAGACGTACGCCTGATTCTGCAGGGCCTCGATGCAGCGTGGGTACATCATCTCGGCCCGAATGAAGTCCTCGAGAGCCCCATTCGGGTTGGTTGCCAACTTGGCCATGCCGCGCGATACCCAGCTTAGAGGGTCGGTCGGTTCGATTTCCAAACCCTTTAACCGATCGCGTTCCGCCCCTTCACGATCGTTTTTCGCCTTTTTGACTCTCGAACGGATGAACCAGACGCGGGCCGGCACGTTTTCGTGTTCGAGTGCCCAGTCCAGATCGACAAGCGAATCGTCGTTCTTGCCAAGCGCGAAGAGCACCAGGCCGCGATCGATGTGGGCATCGAGCATGTCCGGCTTCAATTTGAGCGCCTGGTCGAGATCCTGGCGAGCCTGCGTGAGATGCGTTTGCTGCGAATAGAACAGGGAAGCCCGGGCGACATAGGAGCGCGCGTAATTTGGCCGAAGCGCGATGGCGGTGCCGTAGGCCGCGATCGCTTCCGTGTATTGATCGAGCGACTGATGGCAGCGAGCCTTGAGAGACCACGAGCCAAAATCGTTCGGGTCCTCGCCCACCGAGGCATCGAGCAGTGTCAGGGCTTCGTGGTAGCGGCCCTGGGCCGTATGTTCGCAAGCCAAAAGGAAACGGCCGCGAGGATTGAGGCCTGCCGCATTGGCGAGAACTTGCTTGAGCCGCTGGTAGTCGCCCGAGTCGAGCGCCTTCGTCGTCAAGTCCGTCCGTTGCTGTTCCAGAGCGGCTCGAGCCCCATCGTTGAGATTCTCCGTGGCGATACGGTTGTGGCGAGCGGCGTCAACCTTGTCCGCGCCCGGTTGAAAATGAACGGCGCGAGCGATCAGGAAGGCAATTTCGCCAATCTCGGCTTGCAAACGAGCACGATCCGGCGGCGAAAGCTCCCTCACCAACGGTTCGTCTTGCCAATGGGGCTTATCGAGAACTCCGTACTCGCGGAGTGCCTTTTCACCATGTCGCAAACCCTCGGCCACCTGGACCGGATCATCCGTGGTGAGCATATCCTGGGCGAGGTGATAACCCTTCTGGAAATCATGGTAATGCGATAATGCCTGCTCGCGTCGAGCGTCAAGGTCTCGCTGCCGGGACTTGAGCGACAAATGAACGCTTATGCTGACAGCCAGCAGCAACACGGCCGCAATCAAGGCCGAGAACGTGGTCGGCGACGCGATCTTGGGGTGCCGTCGCGACCATTTGACCGCTCGTTCGACGACCGAGGGTTCCGGTGCGAAAAGGAGAGGTAAATTGGCGCGGTGGCGTTCGATATCTTCCGCGAGTTCCTTGGCCGATTGGTAACGTTTGCCAATTTCGGGTTCGAGGCAATGGCGAACGATCGATTCGACGGCAGGTGACAAATTCCGATGCAGTTTTCGCAACAAAGGCGGCGAGCCTGTGCGGTCTTCGATCATCAACGGTACGATCAACCGCGTGGCACCGCGACGTATGGGAAACGCATGTTGCCCCGTCAGCAGATGGAAAAGGATAAGGCCCAGCGCATAAACATCGCCTCGGCCGTCCACATTTCCAACGCCGTCCCGGAACGCGATGAGTTGCTCCGGTGCCATGTAGGGCAGCGTGCCGCCCGCCTTCGCAACGGCGGCTTCCTGTCGATTCTTGACGTCCTCGGCCAGGTTGAAATCGAGCAACATCGGCTGGCCATCGTCGCAAAGCAGGACGTTGGCGGGCTTCAGATCGCGATGAACAATACCGCGTTCGTGAGCATGTGCCAGGCCATCCGCCAGCCGAGCCCCCATCCAAAGCACGGCGTCGATGTAGCTCATCTCCTCGATCTTGCTCAGATTCGCGGGAGCACCGGCCAGCATGGGGATCAATGGAGTCGGATGGAGGAAGATGTCGCCGTGCGACTCATGGCTCGCCGAGTGGACGCTGTCGTGTCCCGTGCGCACGGTGGATTGACGATTCATCAACGTACTGATGACGTGCTTGCCGGACGTCGGCAATGTGGCACCGGCACGCAACGCCTTGCAAAGATCAGCCAGAGTCGTGCTGCCGAAGAACGGCATGCAAACGGCATGCAAGTTGCCTTTCCGATGTTCGGAATAAATGGGGACGATGTTCGTGTGTTGCAACTGGGCGAGACTTTGCGATTCGCTGCTCAAGTCGGGTGAGATTTTCAGCGCGACGAATCGGTCGGCGAGCGCCTGCTGTTTGGCGAGAAAAACGCGGCCGAAGGCCCCGTGCCCGAGTTCGAGCACAATCTTGAAGCCGAGAAAATCATCCCCAACATTCGGCATTTCGGCAATCGCGGCATCAATGCGCTCCGCTACTTGCGGATGACTCCCGCGCAGCTCGCCGAGTGCTTCTTTAGCTTCGACATCGACCTTCCGGGTCGCTTCCAGAACCACTGGCAATTCGCGATCGCCCCGGCTTCGAGTGTTTGAAGCAGACGACGGGCGCACGGTCGGTGATTTGACAACATCGGGAGCGATCAACGAAGGCATGGAAATCTCGCGGTAGGGCCGGAGCGGCGCGAGCCATGCTCCGACTCATGAATAATCACAATCCGTTAAGCGGATAGTCCGTTCCGCAATTTCCTTTGACGAACTCGATGACGAATGGCCAAATTGGAACAGCCTGGGATGGAAACCCAGAGTCCCGCATCGGAGAGAATCAACGCCGTCAAACGCAGCATAGAACACACAGCCCGAACAATTGGTGCATACCGGATAACTCCGACACATATTTTTTTCGCTTCAGCCCGAATTCTCCACTCGGTGCAAAATCGCGTGCAGTAAATGACTAGCATCTAGGCATCTCGCAACTTGCCGCCTCTCGTCTCGGAATCATTTCTCATCCACAAGTTATTGATTTAACATAAGTTCCGGCAAAATAGATCAAATGGTCCAGAAAGGTACGGCGATTGCTTTAAGATTAAACATCGCGTATTCGGGAGAAATTTTTCCTGCCTCCTTCGGTGAAGGGGCCTGACCTGTCAATCGAATTCAGGTTAGGCGAGAACTTAACGTGCCGATTTATGCCAGTGTCTGAAGAAGTTTAAGGTAGCTGCGTGGGAGCGCACCCTATCGGAGGCGGAGCTCATGGCTCCGATCAGTTTGCTCGCCTTTGACTTAGACTGCTCGCCGAAATTTCGCAGCGATGCGTGTTCGGCGAATGGCCGTCGTCGATCCGCGGCGTTCGCCCATCGCCGCCATCGACGATTTTTGTCTGCTAGCAGGGCTGGAAGCGTTTGTCAGTTTGATTGACAGAATCGCCTCTTCGCCTAATCGAATGGAAGTGAGCGGAATTTAACCCAGGCCTTATTCACGACTTTCACTCAGAGATCCATGTCGCTTAACGGCCGCACGATTGCCCTCGCCGAGGGCAGGCAAATTGAGGAACTGGCGGAGATGCTGGAGAAAGACGGCGCCGCGATTTTGCGCTGTCCCATGCTGAGCATCCTGGACCATCCCAACTCGAATGCGGTCACGGCTTGGCTTCGTGAACTCATTGCGGGCCGTTTTAGTCACGTCATCCTTCTCACCGGCGAGGGTTTAAGGCGGTTGCTGGCCTGTGCTGAACGCGAAGAGATTCGCGAACCTTTTATTGGAGCACTACGTCGAGTGCGAATCATCACTCGTGGACCCAAGCCGGTGCAGGCGTTGAAGGCCATCGGTCTAGCCCCCACTCGAATCGCCTCCGCCCCCACGACCGACGGCGTCATCGTGACGCTCGCGCAGGAATCGCTCAGCGGCGCGGAAGTCGGCGTGCAATTCTATTGCGAGACCAACCCGCCGTTGACTGATTACCTGGCTTCCGTGGGAGCGATCGCCCACCCGGTCTTGCCGTATGTCTATGCACCATCTGCCGATAGCGAACGGGTCGCCGATCTCATCGAGCGGATGGCCGAGGGGAAAGTGGATGGCTTGGTCTTCACGAGCTCGCCGCAGATTGATCGCCTCTTTGAGGTTGCCGCGGAGTTGAAACAGGAAGAATTACTGGATCAGGGTTTGCGGCGAGTCAAAGTCGCCGCCGTGGGACCGATTGTGAAGGAAAAGCTACTCGAGAAAAAAGTCCGGGTCGATATCACTCCCGAACAGGGCTTTGTGATGAAGAATCTGGTGCAGCACATCAAGCGGGCGCTTGGGAACTAGCCACTGGCGGCTTCGCGATCACCGATCAGCCAGAAAATGACGCCGTGCGCGAACGTGAGCGCTAAGCCGCAAGCGGCTATCTATTGCTGGTCCACATTTCGCACGCGCCGTACAATCCGATTTCCAGATACCCCCGTTTCTTTGTAGGACGGCCTACCCAGGCCGTCTTGAGACTTGCGACGGCCTGGGAAGGCTGTCCTACTAAAGCGTTGCGGAAATCATGATTTACGAGAACTCCCCGACTCCCGAGTTGTCCGTCGAGCGTACTTCCCTTACCGACGACGAACGGATTCGGAATGTCGTTCCATTGCCGCCGCCGGAACATCTGATTCGTTTTTTTCCAATCCTGGGTACGCCAATCGAGGGACTGATTGCCCGAACTCGCGCCCAGATCAAGCAAATCCTGAATAGCCGATCGGATCGTTTGCTGGTCGTCATCGGCCCGTGTTCGATTCACGATCCCGACGCGGCCGTCGAGTATGCCAAGCGCCTGACCGATCTCCGCGACACGCTCTCGGAAGATCTGGAAATCGTCATGCGGATCTATTTCGAGAAGCCGCGAACGACAGTCGGCTGGAAAGGGTTGATTAACGACCCGTACCTCAACGGCACGTTTCGGATCAACGAGGGACTGCGGATCGCCCGCGATTTGCTGTTGCGCATCAATCACCTCGGTATGCCGGCCGGTTCCGAGTTTCTCGATACGATTTCGCCGCAGTACATCGCCGATTTGATTAGCTGGGGCGCGATTGGTGCCCGCACCACCGAATCGCAAATTCACCGGGAATTAGCCTCGGGGATCTCGGCACCGATCGGATTCAAGAATGGCACGGACGGCAACGTGAAGATTGCCGTCGATGCGATCCAAGCTGCCGGGCAGCAACATCACTTCTTGTCCGTCCACAAGAACGGGCAAGTGGCCATTGTCGAAACACGGGGAAACGATGACTGCCATCTCATCCTCCGCGGCGGGAAAACGCCAAATTACGATTCGGCCAGCGTTAGCCTCGCCTGCCATTCCCTCGCGGCAGCGAACTTGCCGGAACGGTTGATGATCGATCTCTCGCACGCCAATAGCTCGAAGCAATTCAAACGGCAAATCGATGTTTCTCGCGATATTGGCACCCAGATCGCCAGCGGCGAGAAACGGATTGTCGGCGTGATGATCGAATCGCACCTGATCGAAGGCAGGCAGGAATTGACGACGGGCAAGAAGCTCGTCTACGGTCAGAGCATCACCGATGCCTGCATCGGCTGGGACGATTCCGTGGCGCTGCTGAAATCGCTTGCTCAGTCGGTGAGAGAACGTCGGAACGGCAAACGGTGATCGATTCTGTTCCGAGAAAGTCAGTTACGTTGTTATTGCTGAAACGACGAAGATGCTCCGCTGATCCGGCGCACCAGTGAGGATGTTACCTCCCTCGCTAGCGCGCCAGATCAGCAGGAAGATCCAATGATTATTTGATATTTTGACGACGTCTTGAAGAGAGGGTCTGGACGACCGAGGCCTTCCGCTCGAACTCAATTTCTCGGGATCACGAGCTGGCACCAGCCGAGATCGAGGTGCGTTGACGAGCCGTTTTGAAGGGTGAAATAGTCTGGATGGAGCGAGTAAACCACGAATCGGCCCTTCTTCTCTTGTCGCACCAATCCGGCCGAACGCAACACACCA
>JAIOQJ010000219.1 GCA_021413475.1 Planctomycetota bacterium
GTCGCGGCCTGACCCGCTGGTTCATGGAGAAAGTCGCGGGGATCGATCGTCGGCGAAGTTTGCCCGAAGTGTTTTCCGAACACTTGCGGTCTTGGTTTTCGAAGCGGCAGAAGACGGAAGGCGGCTCGCGGAAAGTGCTGCTTTTCGACGACTGCCTCACTAGTTTCAACGAACCTGAGATCGGCAAGGCGGCGGTTCAGGTCCTCGAAAGTGCCGGCTGCCAAGTGGAATTGGTCAATCCGATCTGTTGCGGCAGGGCGTTAATCAGCAAGGGTTTCTTGAAGGAAGCGAAAGCTCTGGTCGAACTCCAACTACCCGATCTGGCTCGCCGGGTCGCCGATGGCACGCCGATCTTGGGTTTGGAACCCAGTTGCGTCCTGACACTGATGGATGAATGGCCCGAACTCGTGCCGGGGAAACTTTCTCGGCAGGTCGCCGCGGCCGTGCATCTGGCCGATCCCTGGCTCGCGGAGCAGACGAAGGCCACTAAATTGACGCTGAAACTGACCAATCAACCGGCAAAGTGCCTCTTCCACGGCCATTGCCATCAACGCGCCCTCTGCGGCGTTGCCGGCTCTTCGGATGCGTTGCAGATGGTCCCCGGCCTGAAAGTGACCACGCTCGATGCAGGCTGCTGCGGCATGGCCGGGGCGTTCGGCTTTGAGAAATCGCACTACGATCTGAGCGTGCAAATCGCCAATCTGGAACTGATCCCGGCTGTGCAAGCGGAACCCGAGGCGATCATCGCGGCCACCGGCACTTCATGCAGGCATCAGATTCGCGATTTGACAGGGCGGGTGGCGCTGCATCCGATGCAGATTCTGGCGGCGGGGATGCAAGACTGAGCAACGGTGGCGACAGACCTCTGGTCTGTCGGGAAAAAAGCTGGTCTGGCAGACATCTGCCCTGATGTACATTTCCGACAGACCAGAGGTCTGTCGCCACCGAAAACCAACCGCCTCACTCCGGAGTCTTTGATCATGGACAATCTGGATTTTTTTTGATTTTCCACCCAGATGAACCTCAAACCGTGATCCGAATGGCTGCGATTTTTGTGTTCGTACACAAAGCGCTACATTTTGTGACAGTTCGCCGATCCGACATGAACCCACCCACTTGGGAGATTAGGATCGATTTCGCGAAAAGCAATTTATGGGTCGTGACTTGTAGCCGCGTTCGCCAGAACGCCGGATGCCCACGTGCTCCACCCGCGTTCTAGCGAACGGGGCTACAACATGCCAATCACTTCCCATTTTCAATCGTCTAATAGGATAGTACCATCACGCCCACGTCGGTTCGTCGCCGGTTTGACAATTCCCCGATTCGGACCTTCGCCCCTCGCCCCTCGCCCCTCGCTCCTCCTTCTTCTGGAGAACATCGATGCATCGGCTAGCTCTCTCGATTTTCACGGTCGGGTTTTGCTTCGTTTCCGTCCTGCGGGCCGGCGACATCAGCTTCGCCGAGGAGTTCGCGCTCGCCAAAGACCGGGCCGAGGTGCTGAAGAAACTTATCCCCGGCACCGAAGACTACTACTATTACCACTGCCTCCACTATCTCAATTCGGGGCAGCACGAGAAGGCCGTCTCGCTCTTCAAGCCCTGGTTCGAGAAGTTCAACCAGTCGGCACGGCTGACCGAAATTCAGACGCGACACGCGCTTCTGAATTACGATAAGGACGCTCAACAATCGCTCTCCTACTTCAAGAATCGCCTTGGGCTTTCCTTCGATCATCAACGGATCACTCAAGGCGGCGCGCCGAACCTGCCCGTCGCTCTTGATCCCAAATCGATTTCGCGCGAGACACTGGCCCCGCATGCGAAGCTCCGCTGGCAACAAGGGACCGATAACTATGAGGATGCTGCCCTCGATTGGGTGCTGAGTGTCAACATGGATGAGCGGCTGCGCCGCCATCTGCTCTCCCGCTTGACGCGGCCCGACATCGCCGAGTTGCCGCGGATCGTGGCTGCCGATTTGAATTGGGAACACTCCGGCGGTTTCGGTTCGTTCAACATTCACCGCCAACTCACGCTGGTGCAACTCGAAGAGCTTCTGAAACTGAAACCCGAATTGCTGCAACAGACGAACTTCGTGAACGCCTGGATTTCGAAGCTGCACCCGGGCGACGATGAAGATTGGCGGCGGAATCCGGCTCAGACCAAGGCCTATCTCGACCGCTTGCTATCGTTCACGGCAAAACTTCAGCCCGCGTTCAACGGCCTTAAGGCCCACGTTCTGCATCATCGCCTGGTGCTCGATGAATCCGAAGGCGATGCTGGAGAGCAACGCTCTCCGCCAGCAACCGGCCGATCTCAATGGCAATTTCACGGCCGTGACCATGCTCTCGGTCGTCGGTGCCGATGAACCGTTGGTACGTAGCTATCTGAAACACTTCCTGCTCGATGCCGACTCTCCGAAAGAGTTCGAGCCCTATATCAACGACCTTTATCTGAAGCAATTATTCGCCGAGACCAAGATCGAGAACGGCCTCGGCGACCCCGAACGCTGGGCGGCCGACTTGACGCCTGAGAAGTTCCGGGCCTTGAAAGACCGCATCGACATTGACTTCGCTCAAACCAATAAGACATCGTTCGGCGTCAACGAGCCGGTGAAGTTGGAACTCTTCGTTAAAAACGTACCGACTCTGATGGTGAAGGTCTTCGAAGTCAACACCCAGAATTTCTACCGCACGCAGAAGCGGGAGATCGACACCGCCATCAATCTGGATGGCCTCGTGGCCAACTCGGAGCAGACATTCACGTACACGGAAACGCCCTTCCGGCGTATGGGCCGGACTTTTGACTTTCCGCAATTGACCAAACCGGGCGTCTACGTCGTCGATTTCATCGGTAACGGCAAGAGCAGCCGGGCGCTGATCCGCAAGGGCCGTTTGCGTACCTTGGCCGCGATAGGCACCGCCGGGCATCGGCTCACGGTCATCGACGAGAACAACCAGTTGGTAGATGGCGCGACTGTTTGGCTCGGCGGCCAGGAATACAAGGCCGATGCCAAGGGCGTCGTCGTCGTTCCGTTCAGCACTACCCCAGGACGGCACCCCATCGTCATCACCAAGGGCGAATTTTCGAGCCTCGATTTTCTGGACCATCAAGCGGAAAACTACGCCCTGACGGCAGGGATCCACGTCGATCGTGAATCGCTCCTCACCCAGCGAGTGGCCTCGCTGTTGGTTCGTCCGGGGCTACGGCTCAACGGCTTCCCCGTCTCGGTGAAGCTGCTCGAAGATGTGCGTCTGGTCATCACCGCGATCGATCTGGATGGCATCGCGTCGTCCACCCAGGTGACCGATTTCAAGCTCTTCGAAGATCGCGAAGCGGTCCACGAGTTCCGCGTGCCGGCCCGCTTGGCGACGCTGAGCATCACGCTTCAAGCGAAGGTGAAGAGCCTGAGTCTCGGCAAGGATGTCGACCTGTCGTCCACCGACGCCTTCCATGTCAACGGCATCGTCAAGACCGACAAGATCGAAGACCTACACTTAGCCAAGTTCGGCGACGACTACGTGATCGAGTTGCTGGGCCGTAGCGGCGAGGCCAAGCCCGATCGGCCCGTGCATCTGTCCATCAAGCACCGCGAGTTCAAGGAACCGGTGCAGGCTCTTTTGAAGAGCGATGCTCAGGGCCGTATCAAGCTCGGCACCTTGACCGACATCGCCGGCATCACGGCCAACGGTCCCGAGGGAACGTCGCACTCCTGGTCGCTGCCTTTGAATCAGCACACCTATCGGCAAGTGATCCACTCGAAAGCCGGGGAGATGATCGCTCTACCGTATCTCGGTACTTCGCAAAAGCCGTTGCGCACGGAACTGGCCCTCTTCGAAGTCCGCGGCGCGACCATCCATTCCGATCGCTTCGATGCAGTGCGCATCAACGAAGGGATGATCGAGATCACTGGCCTCGCCGCGGGCGATTATAATTTGTTGCTGAAGGAAACCAACGACCGCATTCGCATTCGCGTGGCCGAGGGGACGCTTCAGGCCGGGCATGTGCTCGGCACTTTACGGCATCTGCAAATGCCGGCTTTGAAGCCGGTGCAGGTGGCGGGGATCATCGCGGACGATGAGTTCGTCACGATCAAACTCCGTGATTTTTCGACCTTCACGCGTCTGCACGTCTACGGCACGCGCTATCTCCCGGCCCACAATGGTTTCGTGCATCTGAGCCAGGTGCGCGATTCCGAATTGCAGGCTGCCTTCCCTCTCTCGGCGGAGTCTCTCTATCTGGCCGGCCGTAATATTGGCGACGAGTACCGCTATATCATCGAACGCCGTCTGGTGAAGAAATTCCCCGGCAACATGCTCGAACGCCCGGCATTGCTGCTAAACCCCTGGGTACTGCGCTCGACCGAGACTGGCGAGCAATTGGCCCAGGATGGCGAGGATTACGTGAGATTGCTGAAACAAGGCGGTGGTGTCAGTGGCAGCAAGCGTTGGAGTGCCACCAACGCCCACGGCGGCAATCAGATCGCGGGCGGCTTCGCCGATCTCGATTTCCTCTATAGCCCCTCGGCCACGTTGTTGAATCTGGTCCCCGATAAGGACGGCGTGGTCAAGATTTCGCGCAAGTTGCTAGGCGGCAAATCGATGATCCACGTGCTGGCCATCGACCCGGTGAACACGACCGCTCGATCGCTCAGCCTGCCGGAACAGAAGGCCGACTTTGTCGATCTGCGGCTACGCAACGGTCTCGATCCCAAGAGCCACTTCACCCAGCAGAAGCAAGTGAAGGTGCTTCAACCCGGCCAACCTTTCGTGCTGGCCGATGCCGCCGCGAGCCGTTTCGAAGTCTACGACAGCCTGGCCAAGGTCTATGGCCTGTATTCCACCCTTTCGCATGATCCGAAACTGGCCGAGTTCTCGTTCATTCTGACCTGGCCAACGCTGAAACTCGACGAGAAGAAGACGCTCTACTCGAAATACGCCAGCCATGAACTGAGCTTCTTCCTTTCGAAGAAGGACCCCGAGTTCTTCCGAAACATCGTGAAGCACTATCTGGCCAACAAGAAAGACAAAACCTTCATCGACCACTGGCTGCTCGATGATGACCTGCGCGATTACCTGAAACCGTGGGAGCACGCCCGGCTCAATGCGGTCGAACGTGTTTTGTTGGCCCAACGAATCGCGGGGGAACCCGCGAAAACCAGCCGATACCTGAATGATCTGGTTCGCCTGTTGCCGCCGAATTCGGAACGCAGCCGGATGCTCTACGAGACGGCGTTGAAAGCGGGAGATTTGAATCGAAACGGAGACGCGAAGCTAATGGTAGTGAACGATGCAATTAGCCTTCCAAGCGAAAACACCTCTCCGAGTAAGATCGCATCGAAATTAGACGACTTGCACCCTGCCCCCAATGGCGGTTCTCTGCAAATGAGATTGGAAAAGGTCAGTGATCACCCGGTGGCCGAACCCAAGGTCCCAGCCAAACGCGAAGGCCGCGCGAAGGAGCAAGTCGAGAGTGTCGATGTGCTCCACAAAAAACGCAAAGACGTCCCCGATCAGGACGAGGCCGGAAAGGAGATTGAAAAACTCAAGGAAGCAGCCGCAGAACGCGAGTTCTTCGAAGACGACCGCAAAGGCAAAGACGCCCCGGCACGGTTTTTCCGCAAGCTCGATCCGACCCACGAATACGCGGAGAACAATTACTACAATTTGCCGATCCAGCAACAGGTGGCGGCCTTGGTGCCGGTCAGCGGTTTCTGGAGCGATTACGCCCAACACGACGGCAAGACGCCGTTCCTCTCGGCCAATCTGGCCGACGCTTCGCGGAACTTCCCGGAGATGATGCTCGCCCTCGCGGTGTTGGACCTGCCGTTCACCTCCGGCAAGCACGACGCCAAGTTCGAAGCGGGCCGGATGACGTTCAACCCCGCCGGCCTGATGCTGGCCTTCTACGAGGAAGTCAAGCCGGCTGCCGGCATGGGTGACAAGGTGCAGATCCTCGTCAGCCAGAACTTCTACCGCCTCGGCGATCGCTACAAGGACGAGAACGGCGAACGGCTCGACAAGTTCGTCACCGACGAATTCGTCATCCACACCGTCTACGGTTGCCAGGTGGTGGTCACCAATCCAACACCCTCACGGCAACGGCTCTCGGTATTGGTCCAAGTGCCGGTCGGGGCCATTTCCGTTGCCAACGGTCAATTGACCAAAGCGGTAGCCCTCGATTTGGAACCGTACCACACCCAGATCGTTGATTACCAGTTCTACTTCCCGAAGGCGGGCCAGTACGCTCACTTCCCGGTCCACGTCGCCAAGGCCGAGTCATTAGTTGCCGCCGCGGCTACCTTCGCCTTCAACGTGGTCGACAAGCCGACCAAGCTCGATACCGAATCGTGGGATTACGTCTCGCAGAACGGCACGCCCGAGCAAGTCGTCGCCATGCTGAATCGTGAGAACATCCACGCCTTTGATTTGGAGAAAATCGCCTTCCGCATGCGGGATAAAGCCTTCTTCGAAATCATTCTGCCTCTCCTGAGGGAGCGCCACGCGTTCAACCCGACGCTTTGGTCGTACTCGCTCTTTCACAACACGGTTCCCCAAGCGAACGAGTACTTCAACCATGTCGACATGGTCATCAACGAGTGCGGCGGCCCGATCGAAAGCCCGCTCTTGACCATCAATCCGGTGGTTCGCCATCAGTACGAACACCTGGAATACAAGCCGATCATCAACGCCCGCGCCCACGCCCTCGGTCACACCCGGCAGATCGTCAACGGTCCGTTCCACCAACAGTATGAGCGTTACGTGAAGCTGCTGACTTATCGCCCGAAACTGTTGGACGACGACCAACTGGCGGTCTCGTACTATCTTCTCTTGCAAGACCGCGTCGAGGAGGCCATCACGGCCTTCGCGCAAGTGAACCCGGCCAAAGTGGCGACGCAGATCCAGTACGACTACTGTGCGGCCTATCTCGACATGTTCACGGACGAGCCGCGGAAGGTGCGCTCGATCATCGCCAAGTACGCGAACCATCCGGTTGAGCGTTGGAAGAACGCCTTCGCTGCCATTTCCAACCAACTCGACGAGTTCGACGGCAAGAGCGTGAAGACGGCCGACAAGGACAATCAAGCCCAGCAACAAGCGAAACTCGCGGCCAGGGAATCGAGCTTCGAGTTCGCCGTCGCCGCCAAGAATATCAACCTGACCTGGAAGAACGTCGAGACGGTCCGCGTCAATTATTACCTGATGGACGTGGAGCTTTTGTTCAGTCGCAATCCGTTCGTCCAACAATCGGGCAGCCAATTCTCGATGATTCGGCCGAACGACACGAAGGAGTACAAGTTGCCGAAGTTCCAGGATAAAGTGCAGATCCCAATGCCGGAGAATCTGGCCGATAAGAACGTCCTGGTCGAAATCACCGCCAACGGCAAGACACGTTCGCAACCGGTTCTCGCCAACGCCATGGCCGTGACGCTCAACGAGAACTACGGCCAGTTACAAGTCACGGATGCCGCCAACGGCAAGATGCTGCCGAAGGTCTACGTGAAGACCTACGTCCGTCTCGACAACGGCACCGTCAAGTTCCACAAGGACGGCTACACCGACCACCGCGGCAAATTTGACTACGCGTCGGTGAGCACGCCGGAACGGGCCGCCATCGTCAAGTACGGGATTTTGGTGCTAAGCGAAACGCAAGGGGCCTTGATCCGCGAGGTGAGCCCGCCGCAGCAGTGAAGTTTAGGCTTTTGTTTTCGCTCCGAAGGAGCGCAGGAATGTAGCCACGGGTGAAGTCTTCCACGGGTTCCACTCCGACCGGCTAAAGCCGGGCTTCGTTCCACCCGTGGCTACATTCCGTCGCCCCATTTGGGGCGAAAATCCAAGGCAATTCGCAAAACCGAGGGAAGAGGATGCCCCCTTGATCCCTCGTTGGTACACTTCCTTGGAACCCAACCTCCGAGGAAACTTTCCATGAGTGCTTCGAAACTTCTAACACTTCTGTCGTTCTTCGCCATCTCCATCTTCACCACTGATCGCACTCTCGCCGCGGAACCCACCTGGAAGGCCGGCGTTTCGAAGGCGGTCGTCACGCCGGAGACGAGCGTCTGGCTGGCCGGTTATGGGTCGAAACGGGCACCGGACGGCAAGCTGCACGACATCTGGATGAAGGCGCTCGCGCTCGAAGATACCGAGGGCCACCGCGTGGTGCTAGTGACCAGCGATTTCCAGGGCGTTCCGAAAGAGATGAGCGACCGTGTCTTCGAACGGCTGCTGAAGAAATACAAACTCGAACGCCATCAGGTGATGATCACGTTTTCGCACAACCACTGCGGGCCGCGGTTGGGGATGGATCTGGTCGATTACTACCCGATCGAGGCCGAGCAGGTGAAACTGGTCGACGAGTACACGTCGCTGATGGAGACCAAGATGGTCACCATGATCGGCGAGGCCCTGGAGAAACTAGCCCCCGCGAACCTGCAAATCGGCGAGGGGAAGACCGATTTTGCCGTGAATCGCCGTAATAATCGCGAGGCCG